>JAEZAI010000034.1 GCA_023427825.1 Actinomycetes bacterium | reverse complement strand
CGGTCTCGCGTTGGAGGGCCCTGGTCGCCAGCAGGTGCCGGGCCCAGCTGCGCGGCTGCTCGACGGTGCCGAACATGATCGTCACGTTGCTGTTGAGCCCCACGGAGTGCGCGGTGCGGTGCGCCTCGAGCCACTCCTCTGTGTTGATCTTGTCGGGGCAGATCACGGCCCGGACCTCGTCGTCCAGGATCTCGGCCGCCGTGCCCGGCAACGTGCGGAGCCCGGCCTCCTTGAGTCGGCTGAGGTAGTCGGCGAGCGGTTCCCCCAGGCGGCGCGCCCCCTCGGTCACCTCCAGCGCGGTGAACCCGTGGACGTGCATGTCGGGCACGGCGTCCTTCACGGCGCGGGCCACGTCGATGTAGTAGTCGCCGTCGAAGTCGGGGTGGATGCCGCCCTGCAGGCAGACCTCGGTCGCGCCCTCGGACGCCGCCTCGACGGCGCGCTGGGCGATGTCGTCGAGCGTCAGCAGGTAGGGGTTGCCGCGCAGGTTGAGGCTCAGCGGGCCCTTGGAGAACCCGCAGAACCGGCACTTGAAGGTGCAGACGTTCGTGTAGTTGATGTTGCGGTTGCGGACGTAGGTGACCTCGTCGCCGACCAGCTCGCGCCGCAGCTCGTCCGCGACGGCCGCGATCGCAGTGACCTCGGGGCCGCGGGCGGCGAACATCGTGAGGATCTCGTCCTCGCCGACCTCCTGGCCGGCGCGCACACCGTCGAGCACCTCCGCGACCGCACCGGTGATGCGGTCCGACGGCGCGGGCACCAGCATCGGGGGAGCGACGGGCGCACCCGAGTACCACTGCGTGGAGCGGGGACCGACCAGCGTGACCTCGGCGTCGTCGCCCACCGGGGTGATCGCCGCGACCTTCTGCGGGAACTGCGCGCCCGGGTCGTCGCGACCCAGGCCCTCGGCGTCGGAGCGGTCGAGCACGGCGAAGTGGAGGCCCTCGTCGAGCCACCGCTCGGGCTCGAGTGCGAACTCGGGGTGCACGGTCAGCCGAGGGGCGATCGCGAAGCCGCGGGCCTCGGTGACGAGCCGCAGCCGGTCCAGGTCCGGCCAGGGCCGCTCGGGGTTCACGTGATCCGCGGTGACCGGCGAGACGCCGCCCCAGTCGTCGATGCCGGCGTCCAGCAGCACGCCGAAGTCGTCGGAGAGGTTCGGCGGGGCCTGCAGGTGGATCTCGGGCGGGAGGATGAGGCGGGCCAGGGCGATGGCGTCCAGGTAGACGTCGGGCGGGCACGGCGGGGCGAGGTGCATCGCGGTGCCGTCCTTGGGCAGGAAGTTCTGGACGATCACCTCCTGCACGTGACCGTGCCGGCGGTGCGACTCCGCGATGGCCACCAGTGCGTCGATCCGGTCCTGACGGGACTCGCCGATGCCCACGAGGATCCCGGTGGTGAACGGGATGGCGAGCTCGCCGGCGGCCTCGAGCGTAGCCAGCCGCCTGGCCGGCACCTTGTCGGGAGCGCCGCGGTGGGCGGGGAGGTCGCCGTTGAGCGACTCGATCATCATCCCCTGCGACGGCGACACCGTCCGGAGCAGGGCCAGGTCCTCGTGCGACAGCGCACCGGCGTTGGCGTGAGGGAGCAGTCCGGTCTCGTCGAGCACCAGCCGGCACATGGCGGCGAGGTACTCGACGGTCGAGGAGTAGCCCTGCTCCGCCAGCCACTCCCGGGCGACCGGGTAGCGGTCCTCGGGCGCCTCGCCCAGCGTGAACAGCGCCTCGTGGCAGCCCCGGCGGGCGCCCTGCCGGGCGATGCGCAGCACCTCCTCGGGCGACAGGAACGGCGACTCGAGCCGGGCCGGCGGCTGGGCGAACGTGCAGTAGCCGCAGCGGTCGCGGCACAGCATCGTGAGCGGGATGAACACCTTGGGCGAGTACGTCACCCGGGTGCCGTGGGCGGCGTCGCGGACGGCACGAGCCCGCGCCATCAGCTCCTCGAGCGGCAGGTCGGCGAGCTCGAGCGGGGACGTGTCCAGCAGGTCGGTCATCCGGCTTCCCTTTCGAAGCGGCCGGGTCCCGGCCGGCTCGCGATGTCGGTGGGGGTGAAGTCGCGGTCGCAGGTGGGGCAGTGGAAGCCCAGGTCGATCTCGGTCCCGCAGGGCTCGTGGACGAGGAGGGTGGGAGGTCCGCCCGGTCCGCTCAACCACCGGTCACCCCACTGCATGAGCGCCACGAGGATCGGAGAGAGCTGCAGGCCCATCGCCGTCAGGCGGTACTCGTCGCGGGGCGGGTGCTCCTGGTACCGGCGCCGGGTCAGCACGCCGGCGTCGACGAGCTTGCGGAGCCGGTCGGCGAGCACCGCTCGGGGGATCTCCAGGTCGCGGCGCAGCTCGTCGAAGCGACGGAGCCCACGGAACGCGTCCCGCAGGATGAGGATCGTCCACCGGTCGCCCACGATGTCGAGCGATCGTGCGATCGAGCACGCCGCGTCCTCCGCGGTCGTGTGCTCGGCGGCACCGCCGTCGGGCGTGCCACCGCGGGCAGGGAGGTCCTGGGCCATCGCCACGGCGGGCACCCTACCTCGGTTCAGGATCCGAACCCACCACCCCGGGGCGGCCCGCGCGACGATCTCCTCGATGACCGGATCCACAGCGGAGGACGTCCACCGGCTGGCGGCCGCCATGCCCCACGTCACGGTCGAGCTCGGCTCGCAGGGCAACGCGGTCTACCAGGTGGGCCGGAAGTCCTTCGTCTTCTTCCGCACGCCCCGGCCCGACGCGGTCGACCCCGACACCGGTGAGCGCTACGACGACGTGATCGTGCTGTGGGTGGCCGACGAGGAGGACAAGCGGGCGCTGGTCGAGGATCCCGACAGCCCGTTCTTCACCACCTCCCACTTCGACGGCCACCGCTCGGTCCTGGTGCGCGCCAGCCGGTTGCACGAGGTCGACCTCGACGAGCTGACCGAGATCGTGCAGGACGCGTGGCTGGCCCAGGCGTCGCCGACGCGGGCACGGCGCTGGCTCGCCGACCACGACCTGCCCGAGGACGGCTGAGCCCCAGGACGGCTGAGCTTGAGGACGGCTGAGCCCCAGGACGGCCGAGCCGGCGCCGACGGCGCGACGTCAGGTGTCAGATGTCAGGTGTCAGGTGTCAGGACAGCTCGCGGGCGCGGGTCTCGAGCACGCCGAGCAGCTCGTCGAAGCTCTTCTCGAAGGCGGTGACACCCTCGGCCTCGAGCACCTTCGACACGTCGAGCATGTCCACCTGGGCGCCGATCTCCGCCCACGTGGCGCGTGCCCCCTCGACGTCCGCGTCGAGCGTGCGGGCCACCGTGCCGTGGTCCTCGAACGCGGCGAGCGTCGCGTCGGGGATCGTGTTGACGGTGTCGGGTCCGATCAGCTGGTCGATGTAGAGGGTGTCGGGGTAGGCCGGGTTCTTGGTCGACGTGGACGCCCACAGCGGACGCTGGATGCGGGCCCCGAGGGCCGCGAGCCGCTCCCAGCGCGGGCCCGAGAAGGCCTCCTTGGCCATCTGGCCGGCGAGCTGCCCCTGGGCCACGGCCGCCTGGCCGCGGAGGGCGAGGGCCTGCTCGGTGCCGACGGCCTCGAGGCGCCGGTCCACCTCGGTGTCGACACGGCTGATGAAGAAGCTGGCCACCGACGCGATCCGGCTCAGGTCACGACCGGAGTCGGACGCGGCGTCCAGGCCGTCGATGTAGGCCTCCATGACTGCGGCGTAGCGGTCGAGGCTGAAGATGAGCGTGACGTTGACGTTCACGCCCTCGGAGATCATCTGGCGGATCGCCGGCAGCCCCTCGACGGTGGCCGGGATCTTGACGAAGAGGTTCGGCCGGTCGATCCGAGCCCACAGGTCGCGCGCCATGGCGATCGTCGCGTCGGTGTCGCGGGCCAGCGACGGGGCGACCTCCACCGAGACGTAGCCGTCGCCACCGTCCGAGCTGTCGTAGAGCGGGCGGAAGAGCCCGAGCGCGTCGGTGATGTCGTCGGTGACCATCGCCCAGTAGGCGTCCTCGATCGACGCGCCGCCCTTGACCAGCTCGGCCAGCTGCGCCGTGTACTCCTCGCTCGACTCGATCGCCTTCTGGAAGATCGACGGGTTCGAGGTGATCCCGCGCACCCCGCGGTCGATCCATCGCTGGATCTCACCGTCGGCGATCCAGCCCCGCTTGAGGTTGTCGAGCCACGGGCTCTGGCCCTGCTCGGTGTAGAGGTCCTGCAGGCGTCCCATGCGCGCAACGCTACTGCCGCGCCGGGACCCCCGACGCCGCACCGCACGGGTGGTCTGTGGCGCCGCGACCGCGGCGATGGCGGCCTAGGCGAGCAGGTCGCGGGCGACCGCCGCGACGTGGGCGGAGTTGATCCCGAGCTTGCGCAGCACCACGTCGCCGGGGGCCGACGCACCGAAGCGGTCGATGCCGACCGACGCGTCGGCGTAGCGCTCCCAGCCCAGGGTGACGCCGGCCTCGACCGACACCGTGGGCACGCCGGGCGGCAGCACGGACGCTCGGTAGGCGGCGTCCTGGGCGTCGAACAGGCTCCAGCAGGGGAGCGAGACGACCTGGACCGACCGGCCCTCCTCGGCCAGGGTGCCGGCGGCCTCGAGCGCCACCGCCACCTCGGTGCCGGTGGCGACGAGCACGAGGTCGGGGGAATCCGCGTCGGCGATCACGTAGCCGCCGCGGGCGACGCCCTCGACCGCCCGCTCGGCCGTGGTCGGCAGCACCGGGGTGTTCTGCCGGCTGAGGATCAGCGCCACCGGGCCGGTGCCCTCGATGGCTACGCGCCACGCGGCCGAGGTCTCGTTGCCGTCCGCCGGTCGGATCACGGTGAGGTCGGGGATGAGCCGCAGCGACATGACGTGCTCCACCGGCTGGTGGGTCGGGCCGTCCTCGCCCACGCCCACCGAGTCGTGGGTCCACACGAACACGCACTTGGCGTCGGACAGCGCGGCCAGGCGGGCGGCCGGACGCATGTAGTCGCTGAAGACCAGGAACGTGCCGGCGGCCGGGAGGATCCCGCCGTGGTGCGCGGCGCCGACCATGATCGAGCCCATCGCGTGCTCGCGGATGCCGAAGTGGATCTGCGGACCGCCCGGCGTGCTGGCGGACAGCACCTCCTTGCCGGGGAGCTTGGTGCCGGTGTTGCCGATGAGGTCCGCCGCGCCCGCGACCAGGCCGGGCACCACGTCGGACAGCGCGGCCACGCAGTCACCGCTGGCCACACGGGTCGCCGGCTTGTCGGCCTCGGTGTAGGTGGGGAGCACGTCGGTCCAGCCCGGCAGGCCCCGGGACCCGAGCGATGCCTCCCACTCGGCCTCGCGGCCGACGAGCGCACCGTGCGCCCGCTGCTGCCAGTCCTCGCGCTGCACGGCGCCGCGGGCGCCGGCCTCGCGGTAGAGGGCCAGCACGTCCTCGGGCACGTAGAACGGCTCGTCGGGCAGGCCCATGGCCGCCTTGGTCTCGGTGATGTCCTCCGGCTTGAAGGCCAGGCCGTGCGCGGACGCGTCGTCGGTGAGGCGCGGCGACGGGTACGCGATGTGGCTGCGCAGCACGATCAGCGATGGCCGGTCCTCGACCGACTTGGCCTCGAGCAGCGCCTGCTCCAGGGCGTCGAGGTCCTCGGCGGCCTCGCCCAGCTCGAGCACGTGCCAGCCGTAGGCGTCGAAGCGCTTGGCGGCGTCGTCCGACAGGGCGAGCTCGGTGGGCCCGTCGATGGAGATGTGGTTGTCGTCGTAGACGTAGACGAGCCGGCCGAGGCCCAGGTGCCCGGCCAGCGACGCGGCCTCGTGGCTGACGCCCTCGGACAGGTCGCCGTCGGACACCATCGCCCAGATGTGGTGGTCGCAGACGTCGCTGCCGAAGCGGTCGCGCAGCGACGCCTCGGCGATCGCCATGCCCACGCCGTTGGCGAAGCCCTGGCCGAGCGGCCCGGTGGTCACCTCGACGCCGGCGGTGTGGCCGAACTCGGGGTGGCCCGGGGTGGCCGAGCCCCACTGGCGGAACTGCTCCAGATCCTCGAGCGTCAGGCCGTAGCCGGTCAGGTACAACATGGCGTACTGCAGGATCGACGCGTGGCCGCAGCTCAGGATGAAACGGTCACGGTCGGCCCACTCCGGTGCCGACGCGTCGTAGCGCATGATGCGGGTCCACAGGACGTGGGCCAGCGGCGCGAGCGCCATCGCGGTGCCCTGGTGCCCCGAGTTGGCCTTCGCCGGTGCGTCCATGGCCAGGCCACGGATGACGTTGATCGCCCGCTGCTCGAGCTCGGGCGACAGCTGGGTCGACGTGGGCGACGTGTTCGACATGGGAGGGTCCTGTCCGATCGGTGACCGGGAGATCGTAGCGATCGGTCCGCCGGGGTCGAACCCGGCGGCGCCGGGACGGTCGAACCCGTGGGCGGCGGGGCGGTCGAACCCGTGCCCGGGGTGCGGCCCGACCACCCGTCTGCCGCCGCAGCGGGCGTCAGCCCTCGGGGTCCCCGGGCTCGACCAGCAGCACGCAGATGGCCGCGTCGTGGACGGCGGAGCGCCCGCCGACCGGGCCGAACGTGCCCGAGCAGAAGGCGCCGGCCACCGCGGCGCCGTCGAGGGCCTCGCTGACGGCCAGCGCGTCCTGGTCCGGCGCACCGAAGAAGCCCGACCCGCGGGCGAGGTCGGTGAAGCACAGCGCCCCGGCGGCCCGCCGCCGGCCGAGGACCTCGACCAGGTCCTCTCGGGCGGACGCCGCGTCGTGGACCTGGAACTGGACCGTGGCCCCGACGGGGATCTCGTCGCCGACGGCGAGCGCACCGTTCTCCCGATCCGCGCCGAGCACGCTGCGCACCAGGAAGTCGCCGCGCCGGAACTCCGCGAGGTGCTCGTCGACCACGCGCCCCACGTGCAGGCCGTCGGCGGCCAGCGCCCGGTCCTCGGGGTCCAGGGCGTCGACCACCTCTCGCAGCCGCTCCAGGGCGGGGCGACCTCCGAGCTCGTGGAGCCGGTTCCGTTCGGCGCGGGTCACCGTGTACGGCGCGCCGATCGGACGGCAGCCCTGGGACACCGCGGTGCTCAGGGGGACGGTCTCGTCGATCAGCACCGCCACGGCGCCGTGGTCGTGGAT
>JAEZAI010000029.1 GCA_023427825.1 Actinomycetes bacterium | reverse complement strand
AGTTCTCCCGCAGCTTCGCCGGCGAGATCGGCATCTCGACCCCGCTCGAGCGCGGTTCCGGCCCGATGGAGGGCGTGGCCGCCCCCACGACGCCCGTGCCCGACGCGGCTCGGGCCGCCCTGGCCCGCGAGCAGCAGGCGGCGGCGCTCGGCGCGGCCGACCGCGCCCAGCTCGACTCTGCAGAGGCTGCCATCCAGGACCGCGCCGACGCAGTGGGCTTCGGCGGCGCGATCACGTTCCGCCAGGAGGAGCGCGGCCTGGTGGTCAGCATCCTCAGCGACGAGGTTCTCTTCACTCCCGGCTCCGCGGAGCTGCGACCCCAGGGAATGGTCGTGGTCGACGCGGTGGCGGACGCGCTGGCCTCGCTGCCCAACCAGGTCGCCGTCGAGGGCCACACCGACGACGTGCCGATCAGCACCGGTCGGTTCCCGTCGAACTGGGAGCTCTCCACCGCCCGTGCCGGCGCGGTGCTGCGCTACCTGGTGGAGCGCCACGGCATCCCGCAGGCCCGCATGGAGGCCGGCGGCTACGCCGACCAGCGTCCGCTGGCACCGAACTCGACCGCAGAAGGCCGCGCCCGCAACCGCCGGGTGGACATCGCCGTCCTCTCGCTCACCCCCGGGGAGGGTCCATGACCGCCACCACCGCACGTCCGCCCGCCACCGACGCCGACGACGCCGCACCGGCACCCGCGCCACCGGCGAAGAAGGGCCGGTTCCCCGTCGTGATCGCCGCCGTCGTGCTGGCGGCCGGCCTCGTGGGCGCCGCCTTCGTGCTCCGTTCGGGCGGCGGGGGCGAGACCGAGACGTCCGAGCCCGAGGCGCCGAAGGCGGGCGAGGTCGTCCCGCTCGACGCCCTCACCCTCAACCTGGCCGACGGTCACCTGGCGCGTGTCGGCGTGGCGGTGGAGCTCGCCGAGACCACCCCGGCCGCGGAGTGGGAGAAGGCCGGCGGCCCCAGCCGCATGAGCGACGCCCTGATCGCCCGGATCGGCTCGCTGAACGCCGGCGACGTGACCGCGGAGCGGGTCAAGCAGGAGCTGCGGGCCGCCGGCGAGGACCGTTTCGGCGAGGAGTTCCACGGCGTCTACCTGACCGAGCTCGTCGTGCAGTAGCCGCAGCGGGCGCCGACCCGACATCACCCTCCGCACCGCTCGGCTCCGCTCACGGGGGCGCACATGGTTTCTGGGGCCAACCCTCATTGGCGCGCGCCGGGCGCCGATCCACTCCCGTGACCGTGGGTGAAGCCCCTGCCCGGACCGTGCGACCGCAGGCGTTCGACTTCCGTCGACCGAACAAGCTGAACCGCGACCATCTGCGCACCCTGCAGATCCTCCACGAGACGTTCGCCGCCCAGTTCGCGACGCTCCTCTCGTCCAACCTCCGCGCCGTGTGCACGATGGCGGTCGACGGGGCCGAGGAGCTCAGCTACGAGGAGTACGTGCGGGACCTGCCCGTCCCCACGCACCTGACGGTCCTGGCGCTCGACCCGCTCCCGGGTGTCGGCGTGCTGCAGTTCTCGATCGAGGGCTCGCTCACCGTCTGCGAGCTGCTGCTCGGCGGGCGCGGTCGCACCCAGGTCCTCGATCGCCCCCTGACCGAGATCGAGGCCGCTCTCATGCGCACGGTCGTCGAGCGGGCGATGGGCGAGCTCGCCTACGCCCTCGGGCCGATCGCCAACCTGCGACCCCGGGTGGTCGGCGCGGAGTCCAACCCGCAGTTCGCCCAGCTCGCCTCTGCGTCCGACATGGTCGTCGTCCTGCGGCTGCGGCTGCGGATCGCGGACGTGCTCGAGACCGACGTGTCGCTCGCCTACCTCTACACCACGCTGCGGCCGCTGCTCGGCGAGATGTCGTCGCACACGCCCAGCGCCGAGGGCGACGGCGACGAGGCCGCCGCCGTCCGCCAGCGCCTGTCGGCCCGGGTCGCGGACGTGCCCGTCGACCTCTCGGTCCGCTTCCGCCCGACCGCCATGAAGAGCCAGGACGTGATCGGCCTCTCGCCCGGCGACCTCATCCCGCTCAACCACCCCGTCGACCGCGACCTCACCGCCGAGGTCGACGGCGTCGAGCTCTTCCGGGTGCAGGCCTCGCGGCGCGGCCACCGGCTCGCGGCCCTCGTCACCGACACGACCCGACCGGAGGCCTGATGGCACCGGCGACACCTGACATCAACTGGGAGCAACGATGAACGCAGGCGCAGGCGTGGCCACCGAGCCGACCGCCCCCACCGCCGACCGCTTGGCCTCCGCGCTCGCCGACGCGCTCGGGACCGGCCTGGAGGCACGACCGCTGATCGAGGCCGCACCCGCCACGATGCTGCCCGCCGAGGGCACCGCCGACGGTGTGGTGGTCACCCTGAGCGGTGGCGACGCACACCGTGCGCTCGTGGTCGCCTCGCCGTCGCTCGCGTCGGCCGGCGACGGCGGCTCCCCCACCGGCTTCCTGGCCGCCGCCGCCAGCTCCCTCGAGGCGTGGGCCCACGGCCACGGCGCCGCGGTCACCGGGTCGGTCCCGGTCGGGACCCCCGACGCGGGCGCCCAGGTGTTCGAGCTCGGAGGCGAGGACGTGCTCGATGCCGTGGCGCTCGACCTGGACGGCCGCCACGTGGCGACCGTCGCAGTGCTGGCCCGGGTCCCCCAGCCGGTCACGCCCGAGTCCGCCGTTCCCCACGAACCGACCGCCGAGGCGTCTGCGTCCGGCGCGACCGACGAGGCCGGCACCTCGCCGGGGCCCTCGGAGGAGCGACGGACCGGCAGCACTGGCACGACAGCGGGCGCGACCGCAGCGAGCATCCCCGCCGCTGACGCCGCCCCCGCCGCGTTCCGCTCGCCGCTCTCGCTCATCGCCGACGTCGAGATGACGGTCACCGCCGAGCTCGGGCGCACCCGGATGATGGTCTCCGAGCTGCTCAACCTGGGCCCCGGCTCGGGCGTCGAGCTCGACCGGGCCGCCGGCAGCCCCGCCGACCTCCTGGTCAACGGCACGCCCGTCGCCCGCGGCGAGGTCGTCGTCGTCGACGAGGAGTACGCCATCCGCGTCACCGAGATCCTCGGCACG
>JAEZAI010000622.1 GCA_023427825.1 Actinomycetes bacterium | reverse complement strand
GCGTGCGCCCGATCTTGGGCACCACGGACCACTGGTTGGTCGCTCGTGCCCAAGGTCGGCGGGCGGCGACGATCCGTCGCGAACTCGGGCACCACGGCCCACTGGTTGGTCGCTGGTGCCCAAGTTCGGCGGGGTGGGGACCTTGGTCCCTACCGCTCGACCCGGGGCAGCTCCTAGGTTGTGCGCGAGGAGAGCGAAGGGGGATGGCATGGACGGTCCAGACGGTCTGGCGGAGCGCAGCCGTCGTCGGGCGGCCCGACCCCGGCGGCGGTGCCGGTCGACGCTGGTGGGCCTGGCCGCGGCGATCGCCGCGGTGACGCTGGCGGGCTGCTCGAACACCCCGCAGGCGGTCATCCACGTGCCCGGCAACTACGTGGCCGACCTCTGGGAGAACATGAAGCTCCTCCCCGGGGGTGCCACCGGTGCCGCGGTCGTGTGCCTGGATACCCCCTCCGCGCTCTTCTTCGAGACGGGCGAGGGGAGCGAGGGCGGCGTCGGCCGGATCACGCTCGACTGGAACGGCACGCAGTACCAGACGGAGAACGTCCCGATCACGGTCACGCTGACCACGCCAGTGCTCGACCCCGGGTGCGGCGTCGTGACCTTCTCGCCGGACTGCTGCCACGTCGACCACTACCTCGCGATCAAGGTCACCAAGGTCTGAGTCGCTGTGGCCGTGCGTCGGTCCGGACCCACGAGCTCAGGAGGGAGTCGACATGATCGAAGCGAAGGTGGGGCGAAGGGCGTCGTCGGTCGGTCGGCCACGTCGCCGGATGGTGATCGTCGCGGCGGCTGCGATGACGGTCCTCGGCCTGGCCGCGCCGGCCTGCGCGCCCGGCACGCCACAGGCTGTGCTGAACGTGCCGGGCAACTACGTGGCTGACCTGTGGCACCCGCCCGCGGGCTTCACGAACGGCGGCACGGGTGCGACCGTCATCATGTGCCTCGACGAGGCGGTCGCCGTCCGCGTCGAGACCGGCGACGGCGGCGACGGCCTGATCGGATCGATCGACCTCGACTGGTACGGAACCCGCTACCACGCGGACTCCGGCGGCAGCGTCACGACGCTGACCACACCGGTGCTCCTCCCGGGCTGCGGCACGCTCCGCTTCGACGTGGACTGCTGCCACGTCGACCACTACCTGGCCGTCGAGGTCACCAAGGTCTGACGACGCGGCCCGGTGTGCGCCGTTCTTGGACACGACGGACCATTGGTTGGTCGCTGGTGCCCGAGTTCGGTTGGCGACGCCGAGCGATCGCTGTTCTTGGGCACCACGGACCATTGGTTGGTCGCTGGTGCCCAAGAACGTCCGAGTGGATCGGCGCGCGGCAGCGCCGTCGGTCAGCTGACCTCGCCGCCCTCGGCCCACGTGCCGGCGAGCGACGACGGCTCGGTGCTCGCCCCGATGCGGTCGAACAGGCCGGCCTCGAGGGCCTCCATCAGGTCGCCGCCGGGACCGCCCACCTGCATGCCCGGCGCCACGAGCTGCGGGCTGCCGTCGCAGTGCGGCGTGGGCTCGCGCAGCGGGAGGTCGTCCAGGTCGAACACCTCGGGGTCGGGGTTCGTGGCGCCGAGCGACGCACCGATGTTGTTGGCGTTGCGGTCGCGCGGGGTGAGCCACCAACCGTCGCCCGACTGGCCCTCGGCCGGCGCGCCCAGGAAGCGCCACTCCAGGAACCGCATGATCGACGTGTGGTCGTAGAGCCGGTGGTCCACGAACCCGGGTCGGGAGTACGGCGACGCCACGATCGTCGGCACGCGGAACCCGGCCTGGCCGAAGTTGGTCACGTCATCGTCCGACGCCAGCAGGTCGGGCAGCACCGGCGGGGCCACGTGGTCGAAGAAGCCGCCCCACTCGTCGTAGGTGAGGACGAACATGCCCTTCTCCCACAGCGGTGAGCGGGTGAAGGCCCGGAACACGTCGCGCAGGAAGCGCTGACCGGCGGCCGGGTCGCAGAGCGGATGGTCGTCGGCCTGCCACCACGGCATGTACGGCGGGTCGATGAACGTGACCGACGGCAGCTGGCCTGCGTGGCATGCCTCGAAGTACTCGTCGATGGCGCCGAACATGGGCGTGAGCCGCTCGCCGTAGAACGCCAGCGACGGCAGGTCGGCCGAGAAGGACCGCACCGGCACCCGGGCCGAGATGAGGCGGTCCCAGATCGTCGGCCACTGGTGCCCGAGCTCCTTGATGGGGATGTAGTTGTTCGTGTAGCCGCCCGACTGCGCGCCGTGGAGGTAGCGGCGGTTCGGCTGCGTGGAGGACAGCAGCGAGCAGTGGTAGCGGTCGAACGTCGTGAACCGGCGGGCGAGCCGGGCGTGCAGCGGCAGGTCCTGCGGCGCCATGTGGCCGAGTGCGAACTCGTCGTTGTTCGAGCCCTCGGCCAAGAAGCCGCCGTCACGCTGGGCCCGTCCTGCCGTCCAGCTGTGACCGGGATCCTCGAAGCCGCAGCCCCGGTAGCCGACCGGGCTGGTCCCGCCGCCCATCGAGAACGTGCTGACGGCGTGACCTTCGGGATCCAGGTAGGTCTGGTCGGGCGCGGCGTCGATCATGAAGCCGCCTCCGTAGTTCGTGCGACCTCGCTCGTGGTAGCCCTCGTCGTCGCGCAGCCACCCGAACCAGTGGTCGAAGCTGCGGTTCTCCATCATCAGGATCACCACGTGCTCGATCGGCGACTCCGACGCCACCAGGTCGAGCATGTTCCCCTGGGGCAGGGACGTGGGGAAGTACTCGGCGCCGATGCCCGGCCCGGCCGACCCCGGCACGCAGCCCGTGCCCGCCAGCCCGAGCGCGGCACCCGCTCCCAGCAACCCGCCCGCCTGCAGGAACCGCCGCCGATCGATCGATCCGTCGCCCGTCATGTCCACCCTCCGTCCGCCCCGGTCCTGGCGTTGCGGGTCCCACCTCGAACGCCGTTCGGATCTGGCCAGTGTGGCAGATCGTCCGATGCCGGTCCCGGTCGGACCGACCGGGCTGCGAACGATCGACGGACGACTGGGGAGCGGCACGGCTGCGATCGGACGCCGGTCGGCACGGGTAGCGTTGCCGGCCGTGCCAGTCCGGTCCCGCCCCCTTCCGCCCGGCGCCCGGAACCGGTCGCGGTGGTTGGTCCTGCTGGGCGTCTGCGTCGCCCTGGTGGCCGCGGCCTGCAAGACGGAGGTGGACGTCCACATCCGCGTGGCTCCCGACGGTTCGGGCACGGTCACCGTGACCGTGGACCTCGACGCCGAGGCCACGGCCCAGGTGGGCGACCCCGCCAACCTCTCGTTCGAGGACATGACCTCGGCTGGGTGGGAGGTCGACGGACCGGCGGAGCGCGACGGCGGACTGCGGGTCGTGGCGACGCGTGGGTTCGCGACCCCCGAGCAGCTGCAGGCGGTGCTCGACGAGATCGGCGGCGCCGACGGCGTGTTCAGCGGCACGTCGCTGGAGCGGACCGACGGCTTCGCGTCGAGCACCACGGACTTCCGCACGCAGCTCCGCCTGTCGGGTGACCCGGCGCAGTTCTCGGACGAGCAGCTGACGCAGGTGCTCGGCGGCCTGCCGCTCGGTCGCACGCCCGAGGAGCTCGCCGCCCTGGGTGCGGACCGGCCCGACGCGGCGACGCTCACGGTCCGGGTGTCGTTGCCGGGCGGTGTCGACTCGTCGAGCGGCGACGTCGCGGACGGCACCGCCACGGGGACCGCCCCGCTCACGGGCGGGGTCGCCACCGACGAGGAGCTGACGGCGTCCGCCGAGGAGCGCCGTACCTCGACGCTGGCCCTCGCCGGCGCCGGCGCGGTGCTGGTCGTCCTGGCGGTGGTCGTCGCTGCGGTCGGCCTCACCCGCCGCAACGACTGACCGCCCGAGCGCTCCGGATCTCGGGAC
>JAEZAI010000621.1 GCA_023427825.1 Actinomycetes bacterium | reverse complement strand
TCCAGGCCGGCCACCAGAGGCGGTCGCGCAGCAGCTCGCCGGTGCCCTTGCGCCACGGCAGGACCGGGGCCACGCCCATGAGGAACAGCAGCAGGAAGCCGATCGGCATGGTCATCCGGCTGAAGTACGGCACGCCGACCGACAGGCGGTCGCCGTTGAGCGCCTCGATGATCAGCGGGAAGACCGTGCCCAGAAGGACGATGAACGCGAACGCGGCGAACACCACGTTGTTGGCCAGGAAGGCGCCCTCACGCGACACGGCGGAGTCGATGCGCCCGGGCGATCTCAGCCGGTCGCCCCGCCAGCCGATCAGAACGACCGACACCGCGACCACGAGCGCGAAGAAGCCGAGCAGCAGCGGTCCGACGGTGCCGTTGGAGAACGCGTGGACCGACTCGACGACCCCCGACCGGGTCAGGAACGTACCGAGGATCGTGAGCGAGAACGTGGCGCAGAGCAGCGACAGGTTCCAGACGCGCAGCATGCCGCGCCGCTCCTGGACCATCACCGAGTGGATGTAGGCGGTCGCGGTGAGCCACGGCAGCAGCGACGCGTTCTCGACCGGGTCCCACTTCCAGTAGCCACCCCAACCGAGCACCTCGTAGCTCCACCAGGCACCGAGCACGATGCCGGCGGTGAGGAACATCCAGGCGAACAGCGTCCAGCGGCGCGTCTCGACGAGCCACCCCTCCCCCACCCGGCCGGTGACCAGCGCGGCGATCGCGAACGCGAACGGGACGGTGAACCCGACGTAGCCCAGGTAGAGCATCGGCGGGTGGAACGCCATGAGGATGTGGTTCTGCAGCAGCGGGTTGGGGCCGGGCCCGTCGTAGCCCGGCGGTGGCGTCACCCCGTGGAACGGGTTGGTCGCCGTCAACATCAGGCCGAAGAAGAAGACCGCGACGGCGAACATGACGATCAGCGCCCACGCCACCAGCGGGTCGCTCAGCCGGCGGCGGAACTTGTTGGCGACCGCGAACGTGTAGCCGGCGAGCACGAGCCCCCACAGCAGGATCGAGCCCTCGAGCGCCGACCACAGGGTGGCGACGTTGAACAGCGGCGGCGTGCGCGACGACCCGTGGTCGAAGACGTACTGCACCGTGAAGTCGCGGGTGATCAGCGCCCGCTCCATGGCGAAGAAGGCCAGCACCGCGCCGGCGAGCACGACGCCGGCGTACGAGCGACCCATCCTCAGCAGCGACGGCCGCTTGGTGCGGAGTCCGGCGGCGAGGACGATGATGCCCAGGAGTGCACCGCCGAACCCGACGATGACCCCGGCCAGTCCGAGGGCCCGGTTCACCCGGAGGCACCCCCCAGGGCGGGCCCCGGCGCCGTCGTCGTGGTGCTGGCACCGGACTGCTCGGCGTCGCGCTCGGCCTCTCGGAGGCGGTCCTCGTTCTCCTCGTCGTACGACGCGTCGTGACGGATGAGGATCGTGTCGCTCTGGAACGTGTCGCCCTTCAGCGTGCCCTCGAGCACGACCGGGATCTTGGGACCGAAGAGCTCGGGCGGGTCGCCGACGTGGTGGACCGGCAGCTCCTCGCCGTGGAACCGCAGGACGAACTCCACGCCGTCGTCGGTGGTGTGGACCGAGCCGTCGCCCACGTTGCCCTGCATGCGGATGCGATCGCCCTCGAGCGAGTCACGCTGCTCGACCACCTCGTCGACGTTGTAGAAGAAGGTCGACGCGTCGCGGAGGCCGTTGAACAGCACGAGGCCCAGGCCGATCACGATCACGGCGACCGCGCCCACGGCCACGTAGGTGCGGGTGCGCGAGCCGTTGCGACCCGACGACGTGGTCGCCGGCGCGGTCCGCGGCGTGACGTCCAGCCGGTCGTCGATCGGTGCGGCGTCGGCCGACTCGGGGTCGTCCTGCTGCATCGGACCAGGGCGGTCGGAGCTCACATCCACCGCCGCTCGTCGGGAGGGACGACCTTGGACAGCTTGCGTCCGCGCCGGACCACCCACAGCGAGTAGAGACCGACAGCCGCGAACGTGGAGATCCACGCGGTGGCGATGTAGGCGGCGTCGCTCATGCCGCACCTCCCGGGCCCTCGAGCGAACCGATGGCGCCCGACGTGGCCCGCTCGGCCCGGCGCTCGGCGATAGCGGCGTCCACACCCACGTCCGCGGCCCGCTCGGACAGCCACGCCACGCGGAAGCGGTGGATCAGCAGCCAGGCGAACAGCACCAGGAAGACGGTGAGGCCCAGGTAGGCGGTGAAGAGCTGCAGGCCCTTCATGTCGGGGTCGACCGTGCCGAAGATCGTCTTCTCCTGGTGGAGGCCCCGCCACCAGTCGACCGCCTTGTGCGTGATCGGGATGTTGATCACCGCCATGATCCCGATCACCGCGCTGATCGTCCCGCGGGTGCGGGTCTCGGTGGGGATCTGCCGGACGGCCAGGTAGCCGATGTAGGTGAGCATCAGCACCGCGGTCGTCGTCAGGCGCGGCTCCCAGCGCCAGAACACACCCCAGGTGATCTTCCCCCACAGCATCCCGTTGAGGATCGTGAGACCGAAGAACAGCACGCCGAGCTCGGCGGACGAGGCGGCCAGCAGGTCCCAGAACTCCGTGCGCTTCCAGAGGTACATGACCGAGCCGATGGCCGTGATCACGAACGCCAGGTACGCCGTCGACACCGTCGGCACGTGCATGTAGAGGATGCGGATCGTCTCGCCCAGCTCGGCGTCGGGCGGCGTGAGCACCAGGCCGAACAGCGCCAGCGCGGCGATGCCGACGAGGCTGATCACGCCGAGCACCCGGGTGGCCTTGGACGCCGTGCTGAGCGGGCCCGCGGCCGGTGCAGCGTCGCCGGGTGGCGCAGCCAGGGTGGCGGCGCTCTGGTTCTCCACTGTCATGCGTCCTCCAGGAGCGGGCGGAACAGGAGCGCTCCGAGTGTCAGGTAGACCGCTGCAAAGATGCCCAACAGGGCGACCCAGGGCCAGCCGGGACCAGCTTCGCGCCCCAGCGCCACCTCGAAGCCGCGGGTCGCGCTGATCAGCACGGGCGCCAGGAGGGGCAGGAGCAGCAGCGGAAGCAGCGTGGATCCGCTGCGCAGGCGGGCGGCGAGGGCTCCGTAGACCGCGCCGGACCCCGCGATGCCGAGGGTTGCGACAAGCGCCACACCGATCGTCAGCACCGGACCCCGGAACGTCGTGTCGTAGAACACCGCCACCGCGACGGCGAGCACCGCCTCGACCGCCAGCAGCTGCACGGTGAGCGCCGCGACCTTGCCGCCGTAGATCGCCGCCGGGGCCATGCCGGACAGGCGCAGGGCGTCGAAGATGCCGTCGGAGGCCTCCACCGAGAAGGCCCGCTCGATCGTCAGCACCGACGAGAACAGCACGACCACCCAGAACAGGCCCGACGTCACACGCTCGAGCACTCCCCGCTCGGGGTCGAGCGCGAACGCGAACAACAGCACCACCAGCAGCGAGAACGGCAGCACCTGGCCGATGCCGACCTTGGACCGCCACTCCAGGCGCAGGTCCTTCTTCATGACGAGCAGCGCCTCACGCATCGCTCGGCACCTCGTCGTCCGCCGCCTGCGCCGTGCCCGCCCCGTGCACCGCGTGGACGGTGCCGCCCACGACCTCGACGGTCCGGTCGGCCACGCCGCCCGCCCGGTCGAGCTCGTGCGAGGCGAACAGGACGGTCGCTCCGACCGACGCGGCCTCGCGGACCAGCCCGTCGACGATGTCGCGACCGGCGGCGTCCAGACCGGCGTGGGGCTCGTCGAGCAGCCACAGCTCGGGCCGTCGGGCCACCATCGCCGCGAACGACACCCGCCGGCGCTGGCCGGCCGACAGCGCGTGCACCGGCAGGTCGTGCAGCCGCGACGCCACCTCGAGCCGGTCGAGGGCACGGCGGCCGTCGGCCACCTCGGCGCCGGCGGCGCGAGCCCAGAAGTCCACGTTCTCGGTGACCGAGAGATCTTCGTAGAGGAACGTCGCGTGGCCGAGCAGCCCGACCCGCCGCCGCACGCCCGAGCGGTGGCGCACGAGGTCCACGCCGAGCACCTCGGCGACGCCGGAGGACACCGCGGCCAGGCCCGCGCACACTCGCAGCAAGGTGGTCTTGCCGGCGCCGTTGGGGCCCCGGAGCAGCACGACCTCGCCGCGCGCCACGTCCAGATCGACACCGGCCAGGGCCGGGAACCGTCCCAGCAGGGTGACGGCGTCACGGAGGTGGACTGCGTGCTCCAAGGGGCTACTTCCGAACGACGGACCGCCGAGCGGCGGGGTCCGACCGCGGCGGGAACGGCGTCGCGGCGCCGTGCGGGGGCCCGGTCAACGGTACCGGTTGCGCGGGGGCCGGGGCCAAGCCCCGGTACCGTGGGTGATCGTGCTGTCGAAGGTCCTGGGGTTCGTCGGGCGGACGTTCATCATCGTCGGTCTCTTCATCCTGGGCTTCGTCGCGTTCCAGCTCTGGGGCACCTCGCTCGAGGAGGGCCGCAACCAGTCCGAGCTCACCGATCAGCTCGCCACCAACGTCCGGGACACGGCGGACGTCTCCGGAGCGGACGACGCCGGCGAGTTGGCCGACGCCCTGGCGAGAGCGATGGAGAACAAGGACCCCGCCACCGCACCCGCCACGCCCGCGCCCGCCGAGGGCGAGCCCGTGGGCGTGATCGAGATCCCCAAGATCGGCCTGGAGCGCGTGATCGTGCAGGGGGTCAGCAAGGCCGACCTCAAGAAGGGCCCCGGCCACTATCCCGGCACGCCGTTGCCGGGACAGGCCGGAAACTCCGGCATCGCGGGGCACCGCACCACGTACGGCGCGCCCTTCAACCGCATCGACGAGCTCGTGCCGGGCGACGAGATCACGATCACCACCCCGCAGGGCCGGTTCCTCTACAAGGTGATCAAGGCGCCCGACTCCGAGGCCGCGCCCTACATCGTCAAGCCGTCCGACGTCGCCGTGCTCGACGACAAGGGCGACAACCGGATCACGCTCACGGCCTGCCATCCGAAGTACTCCGCGAAGCAGCGCATCATCGTGAACGCCGTGCTGTCGGCGCCCCCCGCTCCCACCTCTCCCCCGTCGAAGGCCGTCGAGGAGGCGGTCGCCTCGTCGGACAACGCCCTGGACGAGGGCATGGGCGGCGACAACAGCGCGCTGCTCCCAGCGATCCTGTTCGCCGCGGCTGCGCTCGCAGTCGGGTTGCTCGCCTGGTTCATCGGCAAGCACTGGAAGCGGTGGCCGATGTGGGTGCTGGGCACCCCGGCCGTGTTGGCGCTCGTGTGGTTGAGCTACGTGTACCTCGACCGGTACCTGCCGTCCCTGTGACGGCCCGTCGATGAGGACGTTCGTGAGGAGGACCAGCGCGACCCGGATCGTCCTCGTGGCCGTGGCGCTCGCTGCGACGGCGGCGCTCGCCGGCTGCTCCGACGACGGCGGCACCGACGAGCCGACCACCACGACCACGGTCGCCACCACCACCACGGTCGGCCTGCCGGTCGGCGCCGAGGCGATCGGCCTCCGCGAGGTCGAGGACGGTCAGTGCTTCGAGCTCCCCCGCGACGATCCGGGCGCCGAGGACCGGGCGGTGTGGCTCGTGTCGTGCGACGACCCGCACACCCACGAGGTGTATGCGGTCGTCACCTACGACGGCTCGACGGTCAAGGGCGGCGGGTACCCGGGCACCACGGTCGTGCAGGACTGGGCGGAGCAGACCTGCTACGCCGCGTTCGAGGCGTTCGTCGGACGGGCATGGACCACGTCGTCGTTCGACATCGAGACATGGTGGCCGTCGGACGAGTCCTGGGGCCGAGCGGACCGGAAGGTCATCTGCACCGTGTACCCGTCGAGCGGCGGCCGGACGACCGGCACCGCACGCGGCAGCGACGCCTGACCGTCAGCTGCCGCGGAACTCGGGCGAGCGCCGCTCGCCGAAGGCGCGCCGGCCCTCGACGAGGTCGTCGGACGCCCACGCCGCCTCGAACGCCGCCTGGTACGCACCGTCGGGATCGACCTGCCCCGGCGACCGCTCCAGCAGGTCCAGACCGAGCTTGGAGCCGGCGAGCGCCAACGGCGCCAGCCCGGAGATGCGCCCGGCCAGCTCGTCCGCGGCGCCCAGGACGGATGCGCCAGGGCCCACGT
>JAEZAI010000489.1 GCA_023427825.1 Actinomycetes bacterium | reverse complement strand
TCGTCGAGCAGCTCGCGCATCTGGCCGGCGGCCTCGCTCGCGTCGAGCGAGGACACCAGCTCCACCGGCTGCGTGATGCGGCCGAGGTTGGCGCCGAGTTGGGCCTTGATGTTGGCGTCGAGCATGTGCCCCTCCTTCAGGACTTCAGGAACGTCGGTTCGGTCAGATCTTGCCGACGAGGTCGAGCGACGGAGCCAGGGTCTCCTCGCCCTCCTCCCACTTGGCCGGGCACACCTCGCCCGGGTGGGCGGCGACGTACTGGGCGGCCTTGACCTTGCGGAGGAGCTCCGCCGCGTTGCGGCCGATGCCCTCGGCGGTGACCTCGGTGAACTGGATCACGCCGTCGGGGTCGATCAGGAAGGTGCCGCGGTCAGCGAGGCCCTGGCCGGGGCGAAGGACCTGGAAGTTCTCCGACAGCTGCCAGGTGGGGTCGCCGATCAGCGGGTACTGGATCTTGCCGATCGTCTCGGACGTGTCGTGCCAGGCCTTGTGGGTGAAGTGGGTGTCGGTGGACACGCCGTAGACCTCGACGCCGAGGGCCTGGAACGCCTCGTAGTTGTCGGCCATGTCGCCGAGCTCGGTGGGGCACACGAAGGTGAAGTCGGCCGGGTAGAAGAACACGACGGACCACTTGCCCTTGAAGTCGGCCTCGGACACGTCGATGAACTCGCCGTTGTGGAAGGCGGTGGCGGTGAAGGGCAGGACTTCGGTGTTGACGAGGGACATTGGACCTCTTCGCTCTCTGTCGCCCGCGGGCCGGGGGCCTCGCGGATGGGTGGGTGATCGGGGGTTGGTGTGTCGCCGCTTCATAGGCGACAGTCGACAGACTACCGCATCACGATTGAGAACATCAATCGAACCTGTCGATGGGTCCGATTGACCGCATCAATCGACTCGGGCCGGTCGTGCGGCATCCGTCGCGACCTCGCTCCCATGCCCCGTCAGTCGCGGCGGGACACGACGACCAGCGCCACGTCGTCGTCGGTGGCCCGGTCGCCCAGGCACCGGCGCAGCAGCTCGTCCGCGACCGCCTCGACGTCCGGTGCGGCCTCGCCCTTGTCGGCGAGCACCGCCCGCAACGCCGAGGTCAGACGGTCGAGCGACCGGTCGATCGGCTCCCGGCGGCGCTCGACGATGCCGTCGGTGTAGATGACCAGGACCGAACCCGGCGGGAACGCCACCGTCCCCGGGGTGACCGCCTGGCTCGGCACCCCGAGCAGCGGCTGGCGGCCGTGCTCGAGCAGCTCGACGCTGCCGTCGGGCCGGCCGAGCACCGGCGGCAGGTGGCCGGCCGAGACGTAGCGCACGGTGTCGGCGGTGGTGGCGAACACGGCGGTGCACGACGTGGCCGTGAGCCCGCTCCCGCCCTGCTGGAGGAGCGCGGCGACCTGCGGGTACACCTGCTCGAGCGGGGTGGCGCTGCGCAGGAGCGACCCGATGATCGCCCGCAGCTCCACCATGTCGGCGACGGCGTTGATGCCGTGGCCGGCGATGTCGCCGACGACGACGGCGAAGCGGTGGTCGTCCACGGCGATGCCCTCGAACCAGTCGCCACCCATGCCGACCTGCTCCGACGCGGGGAGGTAGCGGTCGGCGACCTGCAGGCCCGCCGTCGCGCGGACCGGTCGCACGACCCGGTCCTGCAGGCTGACCACGAGCCGGTGCTCCGCCTCCCGCAGCCGGGTGCGCTGCAGCGTCTGGCTGCACAGCTCGGACAGCGTCCGCAGCTTGGCCCTGGTCGTCGGCGTCAGCTCCTCCTGCTCGTCCCACGCCAGGGCGATCACGCCCAGATCCACGCCGTCGGGCGCCACGAGCGGGAGGTGCGCGGTGAGCTGCGCCCCGACTGCGGCCAGCGCCGTCGCCGTGGCGGGCGGGTAGGCCGCCCCGAAGCCATCCACCTCGACGACCACGGCCTCGCGCCGGCGCCGGCACTGCTCCGACGGGTCGACCGCGGCATCCGTGTCGGAGCGACGTGCGTCGGTGTCGGCGCGACGTGCGTCGGTGTCGGAGGGACCTGCGTCGGTGTCGGCGCGACGTGCGTCGGTCTCGGAGGGACCTGCGTCGGTCTCTGAGGGAACGGGAGCCACGGTGAGGAACACCGCCGGCGGAGCGCCGGCGGGGCGCTCGAGTGCGCCGTCGTCGGTCGTGAGCGCGAGGTCCGCGATGCGTGCACCCGCCGGCCCGGCGCCGTCCTCCACCACCGCCCGGTACAGCTCGCCGATCGTCCGGACGTTGGCCAGCCGTCGGGCGAAGTCCGCGAGGTGCTGGTTGCGCACCACGCTGCGCCGGAGCTGGTCGACCAGCCCGGTGCGCTCGAGCGTCTGGCCGACCATCCCGGCGACGGTCGCCAGCGTGTCCCTCAGGTCCGCGCGGATCACGATCGGCCGGTCCCACAGCACGCTGATCGACGCCACCACCGCACCGGAGCGGTCGTGCACCGGCACGACGGCGCCGGCGTGCACGTCCAGCGCCTCCCACACACCCGACATGTCGGGGTAGCGCTCGTCGGCCTCGTCCCGGCTGGGCACGAAGACGGTCTGGCCGGTGCGCACCGCGTCGGTCGCCGGGGTGTGGCTCTCGAGCGCAGAGATCAGGTAGTCCTCACCGAGCCGCGTCAGCCCCGTCTCCACGAGGGCGTGGGAGTAGCGGCGGACGAGCTGGTCGCCGTCGCGGATCCCGACCACGGAGTAGGCGGCGCCGAGCGGGCCGAGCACCGACTCGGTGAGGAACCCGGCGATGTCGGCCGTGTCGGCCCGTGCGGCGAGCCCCTGGGCCAGCTCGGCCAGGGCGCGGCTGCGCTCGGCGTCGGCGGCCTGCTCCTCGATCAGCTGGGCCCGACGCACGGCCTGTGCGGTCATCTCGGCGACGGTCGTCAGCTCGTTGACGAGGTCGTCGTCGAAGGCCACTGCGTGGTCCCAGGCGAACGCGATCGCGCCGATGACCCGGTCGTCGGCCCTCAGCGGGAACGCAGCGCGCCCACCCTCGCCCAGGTCGCGGACCGCCTGGTCGGTCCCGGGGTAGCGCGCTGCGTACGCCTCGAGGTCGGTGCACATCACGGGAGCGCCCGTGCGCACCGCCTCGGTGAACGCCAGGGGCGCGTCGAGCGGGAGCTGTGCGAAGACCTCGAGCGCCCGGCCGCCGATCGTGTCGCCGTGGTGCACGCGCAGCACGCCGCTGTCGTCGTCGCGGACGCCCACGCTGGCCGCGCTCGCGCCGACGACGCCGACCGCCATCGACGTCACCGTGCGGGCGGTCTCGGCCACGGTGTCGACGCCGGCGAGCTGCTCGGCCAGATCGGCGAGCCGGGATGCCCGGTCCGAGATCCGGTCGGTGAGCGCCGCGCGGCCGAGGCTCTGCTCGCAGAGCTCGCGCACGGTCTCGAGCGTGGCGATCATCCGCTCGTCGAACCTCGGCGGGTCCCACCAGATGATGCCGACGACCGCCACGAGGCCCTGGGCCGGCGCCTCGAGCGGGAGGGCGGCTGCGGCGCGCGCACCGGCCCCGAGCAGCTGCGCCGCCATCTCGGAGGGCAGCTCCCGTTGCCAGTCCTCGGCGTCCTCGAGCAGCACGATCGACCCGGCGGCCAGGGCGTCCATGATCGTGGGGACGTCGGTGAGGCGGACCACGGAGATCTGCTCGACCACCGTCGGGTCCGCGTCGGGCGCGAGGTGCAGGCGCACCATGGCGTCGGCCTCGTCGATCTCGCCGAACGACGCGACCTGGGCGCCGAACACGGCCGGCATGTGCAGGCTGATCACCTCGGCGACGTCGGCGGCGGTGGCGGCCAGCGCCAGGCGCCGGGCGAGCTCGGCGGTGCGGCCGATCATGGCGCTGGTCCGGCGCCGCTCCCGGTCGTATCGGGCGCTGCGGAGCCCGACCACGCCCGCAGCCGCCACGATCACGGCGGTGATCCACAGCAGGAACCAGCTGAGCTCGTGGTTGATCGGGCGGCGGTCCTCCACCTGGGCGGTGACCCGGTGACCCCCGACGTCGACGTCGCGCAGGACGCCGCCCGAGGGCCGGGTCTCGCTCTGCGCCAGCACGTGGTCGCCGTCGGCGACGCGGAAGCGGACGTCGCCCTCCAGTTCGGTGCCGATGGTCGCAGCGAGCTCACCCGGCAGGTCCGAGGTCATCACCACGCCCAGCACGATCGGCGTGGAGTCGTTCTGCGGGAGCACCCGGTAGACCGGCTTCGTCACCGCCATCCGGCCGTTGCCCTGGGGCGTGGCGTACAGGGTGGTCGAAGGGCGTCCGGACCGCAGCGCCTCCGTGGCCGCCTCGGCGACCGGTGAACCGGCCGGGTACACCGTGCCGGGCTCCATGCCGGCCAGCGCCTCGGCGTCGGCCGGGGTCGGATCCGGGCCGGCGGTCGCGAGCTGCACCGTCCAGTCGACCTCGGGTGCCGTGGTGTCGACGGGGGTCAGCCAGGCGACCGGTCGCACCGTCCCCGCGGAGTTGACGTCCCGGGCCATGCGGTCCAGACCCTCCTGGGTGACCGACCCGTCGACGCCGATCAGCAGGGAGCCGGCGCTGAGCGCGACGACCAGGTCGTCGGCGGCCCGCTCCACGATCGTCCGGACCTCGGTCGCCGCCCCGTCCTGGCGGGCGTCCGCGTCGCGCTCGGACACGCGCCACGCCGCTGCGGCGGCCAGCGAGCCGGCGAGGATCACCACGAGGATGA
>JAEZAI010000608.1 GCA_023427825.1 Actinomycetes bacterium | reverse complement strand
TGTGCGTCGACCGCCGCGGGCGCGCCGACGAGCCTGCCGACGGTGAGGCTGCCGACGGCGCGGAGGTCGACGGCGAGGCTGCCGACGCCCGGCGCGGGGATGACGCGGAGGGCTGGACCGGCGGGCTGGCGTCGGCCCGGTTCCTGCTGCTGCCCGGAGCGGCCTCGGTGCTGTTCGGTGCGGGCCTCAGCCTGCTCGCGTCGGCGGCGGACCTGTCGGGTGGGTCGTTGGCCGACGGTCCCGGCAGCGTCGGCACGTTCGTGACGGCCACGTGGTCGGGTTCCGTGGCCGGCGTGCGGGTGCTCGTCGCGCTGGTGCTCGTGCTGGCGGTCGCCGGCGCCACGCTGCTCCGCAGGGTCCCCTGGCTCGCGGCGGTCTGCGTGCTGGCGGCCCTGGTGCTGCCGAGCGCCGGTGGGCACGCCTGGACCGCCTCGCCGGCGTGGCTGGCCGTCGCCTCCGACGCCCTCCACGTGCTGGCGGCGGCGGCCTGGGTCGGCGCGCTCGGGGTGCTCGTCCTGACCTGGGACGGCTCCCGGTCCCGCGCCGCCGGCTTCAGCCGTATGGCGCTCGTCGCCGCGCCGCTGACGATCGCCACCGGTCTGCTCAACACGTGGCTGCAGGAGCGCTCGGTGTCGGCGCTCACCGACACCAGCCACGGTCGCCTGGTCCTGGCCAAGCTGGTCGGCGCGCTGGCGATGCTGGCCTTCGGCTGGGTCCACCGTCGCCAGCTGGCGGACGCAGCCCGCTGGACCGGTCGGGCGATCGCGTCGTACCGGGTGGAGGCGGTGATCGGGATCGCCGTGGTGGCCGTCACCGCGGTGCTCGTGGGCACCCCGCCCGGGCGCGAGGCTCGGCCCGATGCCGAGCCGGTCCAGATGGTGCGCCAGGCCGGCGACACCACCGTGCGCATGCAGGTGACGCCCGCGGCTGCCGGTCCCAACGACGTGCACCTCTACTACCTGGCGCGGGACGGTTCGCTGGCGTCGGTCGACGCCGCGGAGCTGCAGATCTCCACCTCGGGCGTCTCGCCGCGCTCCGTGCCGATCACACCGATCACCGCCAACCACGGGGTGGCCAACGGCGTGCAGCTCACGCCCGGCACGTGGTCGTTCGAGCTGACGATCGTGACCGGCGGCGTCCCGGCCGCCACGACGTTCCAGGTGCCGATCGAGTGACGGGGTCGGGCATGATCGTCGTCATGCACCCCACCTCGCATGCTCTCTCCCACGCGCGCCCCCTCCGCTCACGTCACCGGCGCCGCCCGATCGCGGCGCTCGCTGCGATCGCCATGGCGGTCGTGGTGGGTGCCCTGTTCGCACCGGCGGCCGGCGCCCACGGCGACGACGGGGTGCTGACGGTCGTGTCGGCCACGCCGTCCGGCACGTCGAGCACGGTGACCGTCCAGCTGGCGTACGAGGGCGACGGCCACCCGGTCGACGGCGCCACGGTGACGGTCGTGGCGGACGACGGCGCGGGCAACGCGCTCGATCCCGTCCCGATGGGCCCGGGATCCGCACCCGGCCAGTACACGGCCACGGTCCAGTTCCCGTCCGCCGGCACGTGGAACCTGCGGGTGACGGCGGTGTCGCCGTCGGCGACGCTCACGCTCACGCAGGAGGTCACGGCGGATCCGGGCGTCACCGTCGGGACCGAACCGACGACCACCGCGGCGTCCGGTGCCGACGACGGGCTCACCGGGACTCCGACGACCGTGACCGCCTCGGACGGCGGCGACACGGCGGACGACGCGGGCGACACCGACGACGGCAGTCCGCTGCCGTGGATCCTCGGCGGCCTGGCCGTGGTCGTGTGCGTCGCGCTCGGCGTGGTCTTCGTGATCCGCGGGCGGACGCAGGGCCCGATCGACTGACCTGGGTCAGAGCACGGCGGCGATCGCGGCCGCGGCCCGGGCGGCGGCGCCCGGGTCGGTGTGCAGGAAGAACGACGGCTCCGTGAGCTCGAGCTCGAGCAGGACGGGCGCCCCCTCGTCGTCGGGCACCAGGTCGACGCGGGCGTACAGCTCCTGCATCCCGGTGCGGTGGCGCGCTGCGGCCAGGATCGCGTCGGCCAGGCGGCGCTGGTCCGCCGACGCCTCCCGCGCCGAGATGGCCTCCTCGGCGTACAGGCCCTCGACCGGCCCGACGCCCACGGTGAGCAGCTGGCCCTTGCGGAACGCGTGGCTGAGCTCGCCGCCCAGGTACACGAGACCGGTCTCGCCCTCGGTGTCGACCGCCCGCAGGTAGGGCTGGACCATGACCGCCCTGCCGTCGCGCAGCAGGTCGGCGGCCTGCGCGGCGGCCGTGACCAGCGCGGCGTGGTCCTCGTCGCGGGCGGCGTAGCGCACCGTGTCCTTGGAACCTGCCGACACCGTCGGCTTCACCACGAACCCGGCGTCGGCGGCGCTCGATTCCTCGATGCGGGCGGCCACCGCTGCGTCGTCGCCGGAGCGCTCGTCGGGCAGGAGGAACTCGGTGGGTGTGACGGCCACGCCGTCGGCGGCCAGGTCGGCCAGGTAGCGCTTGTCGGTGTTCCACCGGACGACGCCGGCCGGATTGCGCAGGTCGGTCACCGTCTGCACGCGTTCGGTCCACTCCAGGAACTCGTCGCGGCGGCGCGCGTAGTCCCAGGTGGAGCGGAGGACCACCAGGTCGTGCGCAGCCCAGTCGACGTCGGGGTCGTCCCAGACCCGCTCCACCGCGCCGATGCCCGCCTCGGCGAGCGCGTCGATCAGGAGCGGCGCGTCCTCGTCCGCCCCGAGCGCCTCGCCGCACGTCGCAAGCGCCACCCGAGGGGGTCGTCCGGCGGGCGGGATGGGAGGTGTGGACGGGGTGCTCACGGTCGGTCGACCATAGCGGTGGCCCGCCCCGCGACCGGATCGACCGGTGTGACGTGCGCCCCTGCAATGCCACCCGGTGGCCGGGGTCGTGCCACCATTCCGCCATGTCGATCACGGCCCGCGACACCGTCCAGACCTCCAGCACGCCCGAGACCTCCAGCACGCCCGAGACCTCCAGCTGGCCGGAGACCTCCGGCACGACCGACGCCGCGGCGCTGCTCGACCGCTGCCGGGCGGCGGCGGAGCGGGGCGACGCCCTCGATCGATCGGATGCGCTGGCCGTCCTGCGACTCTCCGACGCCGACACGGTCGCGGCGGTGGCCTCGGCCGGCGTGCTGCGGCGGGCCGCCTTCGGCAACACCGTGAAGATGAAC
>JAEZAI010000600.1 GCA_023427825.1 Actinomycetes bacterium | reverse complement strand
GGTCAGGATCGCGACGCCGGGTTGCCGACGGGCGACGGCATCGGCTCCGCCCGCTACCGCCCGGCGCTCGACGCCGTGATCGGAGCGGCTCCGCGAGCTGCGGCGCCCGTGCCGAGCACCTCAGCGGCAGGTGCCTCGTGACCGGCAGCGTGATCGTCGTCGGCGCGGGTCTGGCAGGGCTGTCGGCGGCGCGGGTGCTCGTGGACGCCGGTGCGAACGTGACCGTGGTCGAGGCCCGGGACCGCGTCGGGGGACGGACCGAGCGGGGACACACGGCCGACGGCACGCCGATCGAGCTGGGCGGCCAGTGGCTCGGCCCCACCCAGAACCGCATGTACGAGCTCGTCGAGGAGCTCGGGCTCGAGACGTTCCCCACGTACAACACCGGCGAGCTGCTCATGCAGCTGGCCGGCAAGCAGACCCGACTCGCCTCGCACCGGGGGGCCACTCCCAAGCTCAACCCGTTCACGCTCGCCGACCTGGCCCAGGGCCTGGCACGCTTCGACCGGGTGGCCGGTCGCGTGGACCTGGAGCGTCCGTGGGCGGGACCCAAGGCGCAGGAGCTGGACGGCCAGACCTTCGAGACCTGGATCCGGCGCAACCTCCGGACGCCGATCGGGCGGGAGTACTTCCGAGTGGCCACCGAGGCGGTGTTCTCGATCCAGTCGAGCGACCTGTCCGCCCTGCACGCCGCGTTCTACGCCCGCTCCGGTTCCGGTCTGGAGACGCTGCTGTCCACCGACCGGGGGGCGCAGCAGGACCGCGTGGTGGGCGGGACGTGGCGGATCAGCGAGCGCATGGCCGAGCAGCTGGGCGACCGCGTGCGACTGGGGGTGCCGGTGCGCCGGATCGAGCACGGCACCGGACCCGACGGCACCGGACCCGACGGCACCGGCGTGACCGTGCGGACGACCGCGGCCGACGGCACCGACGGCGAGGTCCTCACCGCCGACCGGGTGATCGTGACGCTGCCGCCCACGCTCGCCGGACGCATCGACTACGCACCGGCGCTGCCGAGCTGGCGCGACCAGCTCACCCAGCGTCTGCCGGCCGGCAGCGTGATCAAGGTCTACGCCGTCTACGACGAGCCGTTCTGGCGCGAGGACGGGCTGAACGGGCAGGCGGCGTCGGACGAGGGGCCGGTCAAGGTCACGTTCGACAACACGCCCCCCGAGGGCACGCCCGGCATCCTCGTCGGCTTCATGGAGGGCAACGACGGGCGGGCCTACGCCCAGCGCACCGTCGAGGAGCGACGGGACGCCGTCGTCGCCTGCTACGCCCGCTACTTCGGAACCAGGGCCCTGCACCCGATCGAGTACATCGAACGGGACTGGATGGCCGAGCCCTACAGCCGCGGCTGCTACGGCGCCCACTTCACGCCGGGCGTGTGGACCGCGTTCGGCCACGCGCTGCGCACTCCGGTGGGCCCCATCCACTGGGCCGGCGCCGAGTGCGCCCCGGTGTGGAACGGCTACATGGAGGGCGCGGTCCGCTCCGGCGAGTCGACCGCCCGCGAGGTGGCCGCGCTCCTCTGACTCGGCGCCCCGTCGCGCACGACCGCCGCCCATCGCTCGCTCTGTGATGCTTTTCCGGGGGATTTCGCCCGTAAAAGCATCACAGAACCGGGATGGGCCGGGCCGGATGGGCGGAGTTCGTCAGGCGAGCTCGGCGATCGCCTCGCCGCCGCCGCGGCGGTGCAGCCCCAGACCGAGCAGGAACAGCCCGAGCATGGTGGCGGCGACGCAGCTGAACAGCACGGTGGCGCCCGCGGCCTCGTAGACGATCGGCCCCAGCAGCGCAGCGGTGCCCGCGCCCACCTGGTTGACCGCGTGGGCCAGACCCTGCCCGGCCGCCACCTCCTCGGGGCGGCAGGCCCGCAGCATGGCGGTCTGCACGGCCGGCGTGGCCACCGACTGCGGCAGCGCCTCCAGCAGCCCGACCGCCGTGATCAGGATCGGCGCG
The DNA here is from genome assembly GCA_023427825.1 of Actinomycetes bacterium. GTDB lineage: Bacteria > Actinomycetota > Acidimicrobiia > Acidimicrobiales > Microtrichaceae > Dermatobacter. The sequence goes on along the minus strand of JAEZAI010000600.1, from coordinate 1,309 downwards.
GACAGCAGCCCGTAGGCGATCGTCGTGGGGATGATCAGGCAGATGCCGAACGCGGTCGCCCGCACCGGCCCGATCCGGTCCGCGATCCGCCCGCCGGTCGGGGCGAGCAGCACGATCGGCAGGGAGTACAGGGACAGGCCGATGCCGATGAACAGCGTCGACGCGCCCTGGTCGGTCAGGTAGCGCGACCAGAGGGCGTCGTAGATGCCGACGGGCAGGAAGATCGTGAGCGACAGGAGTGCCGCCCCGGCCACCGAGCCCCGCCGCAGCATGCGGAACGACCGCAGTGGCGACGCCCGCTCCGTGTCGACCGGGAGCGGCGGCAGGCGGACCGTCGCCACCCACACCGCGAGCGCCACCTGCACCAGGCCGATCAGCACGAGCGGCGCCCACAGGCCGACGGCCTCGCCGAGCGCGGAGCCGATCACGGGCCCGGCCAGGAAGCCGCCGAGCTCCGCGCTCGTCAGGCGACCCAGCCGCTGGCCGGCCTGGGCGGGCTCCCCCGCCGTCACGATCTTGCGCGCCGCGGGGAGGAAGACGCCGTAGCCGAGCCCCTCGAGCAGGCGGGCCCCGGTGAACTGCCACAGCTCGGTCCCGGCCGCGAACCACAGCAGCCCGGCGGCCGACAGCGCGATGCCGCCGACCATGAGCAGCCGCGCGTGGCCGCGGTCGGCCAGGCCCGCGAGGAACAGGCCCGACATCAGCGCGGCGACGAACGTGGCCGCGCTGAGGATGCCCAGTCCCTCGGCCGAGAACCCGTAGCGGTCCTGGAACTCGGCGAGGAGCGGGAAGATCACGCCGACGCCGGCGCCGAGCGAGGCCGCGCCCACCAGCACCGGTGCGAGCGGCACCGACGGCGCCGACACGTCACCGGGCGCGCGAGGGGACGGCGTCGGTGTGGTCATGGCGCCCATCGTGCCAGCCGCCGTGCCGGACGACGGACACGGTTTCCCCGTGCTGGCGGTCGTTCCGGTTCGTCATGGCGGCCCGGACGACAGCCCGAACCGCCGACGCGGCAGGCTGTGGCGGATGAGCGTGCGCGTCCCACCCGAGTGGGAGCCCCACGAGAGGACGATCATCTGCTGGCCGGCGCGCGACGACCTGTGGGGCGACCTGCGGGACCGCGCCGTCGACGACTACGCCGCAGTCGTCGCCGCGGTCGCCGAGTTCGAGCCGGTCACGGTCGTCGCCGATCCCCGGTACGCCGACGAGGCCACCGCCCGCTGCGTGGGCACCGCGGTCACCGGGTCCCATCGCGTCGAGGTGGTCGAGCTGCCGATCGACGACTCGTGGTCCCGGGACTCGGGAC
>JAEZAI010000581.1 GCA_023427825.1 Actinomycetes bacterium | reverse complement strand
TGTCCCAGTCGAGCGCCTCGTCGATCGTCATCGGGTGGTCGACGTCGATCAGTCCCGCCTGGTGCGACAGGAGCCAGGAGACCGGCACGTCGGCCTTGCCGGCCGCCGCGAACTCGGGCCAGTACGTCGACACCGGGGCGTCGACGTCGAGCAGACCCTGCTGCACCAGCAGGTGCGCGCAGGTGGCCGTCACGCCCTTGGTCGACGAGAAGACGAGCTGCAGGGTGTCCTCGTCGTACGGCGTGCCGGCCAGGTCGCGCACGCCGCCCGTCAGGTCCACCACCTTGCGGCCGTCCACGTACAGGCAGAACCCGGCGCCCACGTCCCCGTGCTCGGTGAAGTTCCGCTCGAAGGCCTCGCGCACCGGCTCGAAGCCGGGCTCGGTCGTACCCCTGATCGTGACGGCGCTGTCGTCGTGGTCGAGCATGCTCATCCTCCCCGCCGGCGCGGAGGGAGCGCCGGGCACGTCGCGAGAGGGTAGCGAGCTTCCCGGACCCGCCCGCCGGGGTGCAGCGCCCGATCAGCCGTTGTCGACGCGGAACTCGCTCATCTGCTCGACCGCTGTCCCGTCGGCCTGCACGGCCTTGACCGCGACCTTGTGCGTCCCGTCGTCGAGTCGGGTCGTGTCGAAGGCGCCGTCCTGGTCCTCGTCGAGCGTGAACGGCGCCGTGCGGTCGACGTTCGTGGGCCGGGACGCGGTGTCGGGATCGACCCAGAACTCCGCGCGGACGACCGGTGGCTCGTCGGACGGGTTCGTGATCTGGACGACCACCCGGCCGCTCACGGTCGCGCCCTCGAGGAGCTGGGTCTCGTGCGGGGTCTCGACGCGGGCCCAGGACAGCCGCTCGGAGCGGTCCTCGAAGGTCGGGAGCACCGAGACGGGTGCGGTGCCGGTGGTGGCGGGCGGCGCGCTCGACGTGGGAAGGACCGACGTCGTCGTGCTCGTGGCGACGGGGGTGCCCTCGACCCCGCCGTCCCGGGCGGAGCGGGCCTGGTACGCGAGCGGGACGCAGAGCGCGATCGTGGCGAGGAGCGACACGAACAGCGCCAGGAGCAGTCGCTGGCCGGGAGGGCTCAGCGGGCGTCGTGACGCGCGCGTCCCCCTCACCTCTCCAGCCCCATTCGCCATGGCCCGATTGTGGTGCGCCCGATCGGCGCCCCGACATGGGCAAATCGCCTGTTCACCGCTGCTCCGAAGGGCCCGACTCCCCGGGCGGGCCCGTCATCGTGTCGTGTTGCGCAACGCTGCGTCGTTCCGTGGTCTCCGGTGCGTCGCCGTCCCCGGGCGGCGACCACGCGTGCCGACCCGTCGATCCCGGTCGGTCCGTGCCCTCAGGCTGCCTCTCCGTCGTCCGGTGTGGAGTGCAGGTCGATGATGCCGAGCCGCACCGCGGACAGCACCGCGTGGGTGAGGCTCTGGGTGTCCAGCCGCCGGTAGGTGGCGTTCAGGTGGTTGTGCACCGTCTTCTGCGTGATGCCCAGCGCCCGGGCCGCCTGCTTGGTCGACATGCCGTCGGCGATCATCTGCAGGATCTCCACCTGGCGGTCCGACAGCAGGTCGTTGCGGCTGGGCTCCTGACCCAGGTGCTCCAGCATGGAGGCGGCCAGGCGGGGGCTCAGCGTCTCCTCGCCCTCCTGGACGCGGCGCAGGGTGTCCAGCACATCCGCGAACGACGTGCCCTTGGTCAGGTAGGCGGCGGCGCCCGCCTGCAACGCTGCCCGCGTCCGCTCCGGATCGTCGTGCATGGTCAGGACGACCACCTTGGACTCGGGCACCTCCTCGCGGATGCGCCGCGCCGCGGCCACGCCGTCGAGCACCGGCATGGACAGGTCCATCAGCACGATGTCCGGGCGGGTCTCGATGGCGAGCGCGATCGCCTCCTCGCCGTTGTCGGCCTCGCCGACCACGTCCTCGCCGGCGCTCTCCAATCCGCGTCGGATGCCGTCGCGAAGGATCTGGTGGTCGTCGGCCAGCAGCACCCTCACGATGCCACCTCCCTGTTGTCGTCGGAGCTGTCGATCGTGTCGTCGGTCATCGTGTCGGCGGCTCCGACCCGCTCCCGTGGGTCCCGGGTCGTGCCGGGACGGGATCGGTCGCCGTCGGGGTGGTCGGCGCCCGCCAGCACGCGCACGGTCGTGCCGGCGCCGGGCGAGCTGTCGATGAGCAGGCGTGCGCCGATCACGTCCGCGCGCTCCCTCATGCCGACGAGCCCGTACGCGGAGTCGCGCACGCCCTTGGCGGACTCGAAGCCGCGACCGTCATCGGCGATGACGAGCTCGAACTCGCCGCCTCGCACGTCCCAGACCACGTCCACGTGCTCCGCGTCGGCATGTCGGTCCACGTTCGTGAGCGCTTCCTGGAGGATTCGCAACAGCTCGTTCTCCACGGGGACGGGCACGCGATCGTCCGGGTGCACCACCGTCAGTGTGGTCGCCACGTCGGCGCGCTCCGCGAACCTGTTGACCACGTCCTGTGCGACGACCGCGAGCGGCTTCTGGTCGGTGACTCCCGAGCGGAGCTGGCGGAGGGTCTCGCGGAGCTCGTCCAGCGCCGATTGCACGTCGGACTGGAGGCGGAACAGGTCGGCGGTGACGGGCTCGTCCTCGGCCACGATCCGCTCGAGCTCCATCGACACGTAGGTCAGCCACTGGCCCAGGCGGTCGTGCAGATCGCGGGCGATGCGGATGCGCTCCTCCTGCGCCCCGAGCGTGCGCAACCGGCCGAACCACCGGGCGTTGTCGACGGTGAGGGCGAGCACCTCGGCCAGGCCCGACAGCAGGACCGCGTCGTGCGCGTCGTAGCGCTGGGCCGCCGGGTGCTCCAGGCCGAGCACGCCGATCACCTGGTTGCGGGCGGTGAGCCGCACGTACATGCCGGAGCGGCTGCTGCGCACGACGGGGCGGGTGCCGTGCCGAGCCGTCGAGCCCGTGGACGGCGCGCCGGGGCCGGGGGCGTCCGCGTCGAGCTCGTCGACACGGAGCACGCCGTCGCGGTCGAGAGCCATCGACAGCGGGACGGGCAGGTCGCTGGTGGGGTAGGACGGGCGCAGCGCGCAGCCGTCGGCGATCTTCGGCACCCACTCCTCGGCGCTGTCGTCGAAGGTCATCAGGCAGATGACCCTGGCGTCGAAGCTGTCCGAGAGCTGCTGGCGGATCCGCTCCAACGCCTCGC
>JAEZAI010000574.1 GCA_023427825.1 Actinomycetes bacterium | reverse complement strand
GGCGTGCTCGGGCCGGCCCTGGACTCGGGACACGTGGCGCCCGTATCGGGCGCGGTGCGACCCGAGTTCCGGCCCCGGACTCGGGACACGTCGCGCCCGTATAAGGCGCAATGCGACCCGAGTTTCGGGGTGCTCCGGGTCGGCCCTGGACTCGGGACACGTCGCGCCCGTGTCGGGCGCAGCGCGACCCGAATTCCGGCGCGCTCGATCGATCAGTCGGGGAGGGGATCAGGCGCTGCCGCCCGCCACCTCGTCCTTGGCGTCCGACGCGTGCTGCTGCGCCGACTCCTTCACGGAGTCCGCAGCGCCGGACGCCTCGTCCTTGACCGCGTTCGCCTCCTCCTTGGCGACCTGGGCGACCTCGCCCGCGGCCTCCTTGGCGCCCTGGGCGACGGCGCGTGTGGCCTCCTCGAGCTCGGGCTCCAGACGGGCTGCGAGCTGCGACTCCGACCGCGTGGCCGGCATCAGGGAACCGGCCAGGAAGCCGATGCCGAACGCGACCAGGCCGGCCGCGAGCGGGCTGCCCTCCACCCGGTCCTCCACGGCGTGCAGCGCGTCGCCGGGCGCCTCGCGCACGCTCGTCATGGCGCCCGACCCGCTGTCGCCGATGTGGCGCTTGGCGTCGTCGACGGCGCCCCGCGTGGTGCGCGCCTGGCCCATCACCCGGTCCCGCACGGCGACCACGCGCATGCGTGCCCGACCCCTGGTGCGGTCCACCATGCGCCCCGGGCTGAGCCGGTCGCCGATGGCGTCCAGGTCCCGACCGAGGTCCTCCCGGCGGGCTGCGATGTCGCGGCGGAGCTCGTCAGTGCTCAGCTCACCTGTTGCCGTGTCCATTCCACGTCCTCCTTGATGGTTTCGACGGTCTGCGGCGCGACCACGCGCGCCTCCTCGAGCTTCGAGCGGCCCCGCATGGCCAGCACCCCGGCGACGACGCCGACGACGACGGCCACGATGAGGAAGGCCAGCCCCTCGGGCATCACCTCGGCGAGGCCCCACGCCGCGGCGAAGCACGCGAGCGCGAGCGCCAGGTAGCCGAGCAGGGCGGCGGCGCCGAACGCTCCTGCCGTCTGGCCGACCCGGTTCGCCTCCTCCTTGAGCTCGGTGCGGGCGAGCTCGACCTGGGTGGACAGCAGGTCGCCCAGGTCCGAGCCCAGACGGCCGAAGAGCTCGCCCAGGGACAGGTCGGGGTCGAGCGGCCGCTCCGCCTGGGACTGCTCCGTCCGGAGCGGTTCCATCTGGGGCGTGCGCAGGTCGCGGTCCGTGCTCACGGTGCGACCGTCCCGCTCGTGCCGCCGGCCTGGGTGGTCGGGACGCCGCCGGGATCCATCACGTCGCCACCCGGGGGCACCGCCGGCGTCCCGCTGCCGGGCACCGGTGCGGACTCCGCGGGGATCACGCCGCCGGCGATCCCGGCGGTCGACCCGGACCCCGCAGTGCCCTGGGAGCTGGTGCCCTGGGAGCTGGTGCCCTGGGAGCTGATGCCCTGCGAGCCGGTGCGGATGCCGTTGCTGCCGGCGCCGTCGTCGGCGGACCCGTCGCCGCTCACGGCGTCGCGTGCCACCTGCTGCAGCCGGCGGGCGTCGCTGTTGCGGACGATCCGTGCGACCGCGAAGCCGGCGCCAGCGGCGAGCGCGAGGAACTGGACCGGGTGCTCGCGCCCGAAGTCCGACGCCCGGCGCATGACGCCGTTCGGCCCCTCGTCGCGGAGCACCGTGGCCGCACGGTCCGCGGTCTCGGCGAGCGAGCGGGTGAGGTCGCCGATCAGTGCGTTGTCGCTCGTCGAATCCGCCATCGACCGGAGGTCCGACGACACGCTCGTGAGCGAGTCGGCCAGGCGTACCGCCTGCTCGCCACCCTGGCGCTGGACCTGCTCGCCCGCCGCGTCGACGACCGAGCGGGCGTGCTCCAGGGCGGACCGCCCCACCTCCGCCCCCTGCTCGCGCGCAGCGCCCACGACCTCGGTCGCGTGCTCCTGCAGGGTGGCGGTCGCGCTCCCGCCACCGCCGCCGTTCTGTCCTGACGTGGTCAGATCCGTGCCTGACGTGGTGAGATCCGTCATCTCGACCGCCTCCGTTCTTGTCGGTTGCGGCCGCGGTCTACCCGCGCCCCTTGCGCGCAGAACCACCCGAACGGGGCATGTGCGCGGCGGCCCGGGGTAGGCGGGGCCGCGTGCCCGGGCCCGCCTCTCACCCCGCCCCCCGCGTCGAGGGAGCGGACCGGATCGTCGTCTTCCGGGCGCTGCCGGGCCTGGGCGACATGCTCTGCGCCTTCCCCGCGCTGGAGGCGCTGCGGGCCCGTTTCCCCGACGCGCAGGTGACGCTCGTGGGCATGGACCGTCACAGCTGGGTGCGGACGCGCCTGCCGTTCTCGGTCGACGACTTCGTGGGCGTGCCGCCCGTGGCGGGCCTGCACCCCCACCCTGCTCCCGCGCTGGACGTGCTGTGCGCGCTCGGCGAGGTCGCCGAGCGGGAGCCCGACCTCGTGCTGCAGATGCACGGTGACGGCTCGACGTCCAACACCTACGCGCGGCTGCTGGGCGACGGGCTCCTGGTGGCGCCGCGGCATCGTCACGGCGTGGAGCCCGACGTCGAGGCGCCGCTGCACTCGGCCCACGAGGTCGGGCGCTGCCTGGACGTGGTGCGAGCGGTCGGCGCGGTCCCGATCGCACCCGAGCCACGGCTGGCGATCTCGAACACCGACCGGATGCACGCTCGGGCCCTCGTGGGACTGGGCTCGCGGCCCTACGTGGTCGTGGCGCCGGGCGCGTCCCAGGACGATCGTCGGTGGTCGGTCGACGGGTTCGTCCGCGTCGTCGACGAGCTGGGGACGGCGGGGCTCCCGGTGGTCCTGGTGGGGGCCGGGGCCGACCGGCCGACGTGCGCCGCGGTCGCCGAGCGGTGCGTCGTCGCACCCCTCGACCTGTCGGGGCGCACTGACGTGGGCGTGCTCGCCGCGGTCATCGACGAGGCGACCCTCTGCGTGTGCAACGACTCCGGTCCGTCGCACGTGGCGATCGCGGTCGCCACCCCGAGCGTCGTGGTGTGGAGCGGTGCCGACCTGGACCGCTGGGGCCCGACCGACCGCCGGCGCCACGTGGTGGTCGGGGAGCGCGGGCCCGCGGCGCCCGAAGAGGTGGCCGCTCGCGTCGTCGAGCAGATCGGCCGCCTCGTCCCGGTCCTCGGACGGCGGGCGTGACAGCGCCCGGCAACCCCTCCCGGCGGCTGCGGGTGCTCACCTGGCACGTCCACGGCACCTATCTGCGCTCGCTCGCTCACCTGCCGCACGACATCGTGCTGCCGGTCGCGGGGGACGGCCGGCCGGGCTACGGCGGGCGCGCCGGCGACTTCGACTGGCCGGAGAACGTGGTCGAGGTCCCGGTGGAGGACGTGCCGTCGACCGACGTCGACGTGGTCCTGCACCAGACGCACCGCAACTGGCAGGTCGACCGCCTGGAGGTGCTGTCGGCGCGCCAGCGGGCGCTCCCGCAGGTCGTGGTGGAGCACGACCCGCCCCGCGCCTCGCCGGTGGACCAGCGCCACCCGGTCGACGACCCGAGCGCGTTCATCGTGCACGTCACCCGGTTCAACCAGCTGATGTGGGACTGCGGCGACGTGCCGACCACCGGCGGGGAGCACGGCCGGCCCGGGCCGCGGGGGGTGACCGGCACCGGTGAGCTGGCCCGGGCCCTGGTGATCGTCAACGACATGCCCACGCGGGGCCGGCGCGTCGGGCGGGACCTGTACGAGCGGCTGGCGGCCCGCTTGCCCGTCGACCTCATCGGGATGGACAGCGAGCGCCTGGGCGGCCTGGGCGAGGTGCCGCCGCTGGAGGTCGCGGCGTTCGCCGCCCGGTACCGCGTCCTGCTGTCGCCCATCCGGTGGCCGAGCCTCAACATGTCGATCTGCGAGGCCATGTCCATCGGCGTCCCGGTGGTGGGCTTCGCCACGACCGAGTTGCCGTCGGGGGTCGAGAACGGCGTCTCGGGCTACCTGTCCAACGACCCGTGCGAGGTCGAGCGGGCGCTTCGGCGCGTGCTCGACGACGCCGAGCTCGCCCGATGTTGGGGCGACGGCGCCCGCCGGACCGCCACGGAGCGGTTCGGCATCGAGCGCTTCGTCCGCGACTGGGACCGGGTGCTGCAGGCGGCGGTAGCCGGGGCCTGAGCCCGAGCACGGGCGGTCAGGGCAGTGTCGGTCAGGGCACGGTCGGTCAGGGCACGGTCGGTCAGGGCCAGGACGGCGCGACCGAGGGGCAGACCACCAGCTCCCGCACCTCGCAGCCGGGCGGCTGCTCCATGGCGAACAGGATCGCGGCGGCCACGTCGGCGGGGTCGTTCAGCACCGCGTCGGGTCCGGGAGCGAACTGCTCCGGCCGGCCGTCGAAGAACGACGTGGCCATGCCGCCGGGGATGACGCACGTGACGCGGGTGCGGCCCTGCTCCTCCGCGGCGAGCGCGCGGGTGAACGCCAGGATGCCGGCCTTGGACGCGCAGTACGCGCTCGCGGCCGGCAGCGACTTGAGCGCCAGCGTGGAGGCCACGGTGACGACGATGCCGTTGCGGCTGCGCAGCGCCGGGAGCGCGTGGCGGACCACCCGCGCCGCGCCCAGCAGGTTGACGCCGATCACGCGGTCCCACGAGGTGCCGTCCACGTCCTCCAGGTCGCCGCACGCATCGATGCCGGCGGCGTACACGACGCCGTCCAGGTGCTCGGTGCGGTCGAGCACGTCGAGCATGGCGGCGTCGACGGATGCCGGTTCGGCCAGGTCCACCTCGATCCACGCCATGTCCGTCTCCGGCGGCTTCCGGTCCAGGACCAGGACGCGGTCGCCGCGCTCCTCGAGCCCCCGCGCGACGGCGGCTCCCAGGCCGCTCGATCCGCCGGTGACCACGTGCAGTTCAGGCTGTCGATCGTTCAAGGCGCACCTCCTGGAGGATCCGTGTGGTCGAGCGTCCGGGGACCAGCGGCACCGTGGCCACGCGGCCGCCCCACTCCGCCACGGCGACCGCCTCGGGGATGTGCGCGCCCGCGTAGTCCGAGCCCTTGACGAACACGTCGGGGCGGACGAGGCGGAGGACCTCCACCGGGGTGGGGTCGTCGAAGATGGCGACCCCGTCGACGCAACGCAGCGCGCGCAGCATGGCGGCCCGGTCCCGTTCGCCGACCACGGGTCGGTCGGGCCCCTTGAGCGAGCGCACCGAGCGGTCGGAGTTGAGGCACACGATCAGCGCATCGCCCATGCTCCGGGCGCGCTCCAGCAGCGCGACGTGTCCGGCGTGGAGCAGGTCGAAGCAGCCGCCGGCCGCGACGACCACGCCGCCGCGGCGTCGGACGAGCTCGGCCACGCC
>JAEZAI010000510.1 GCA_023427825.1 Actinomycetes bacterium | reverse complement strand
GTGCTCGAGGCGCCGGAGCCGGGCGAGGACGTGCAGGTCACCCTCGACCGCACCCTGCAGTACGAGACCGAGCAGATCCTGTCCAAGGGCTCCGCCAACGCCCGGGCCGCCGGTGGGATCGCGATCGTCGGCCGGCCGTCCACCGGCGAGCTGCTCGCCGTCGCCGGCGTGGAGCGCGACGAGGAGACGGGGGAGATGGAGCTGTCGACGCGGCCGCTCGCCCTGTCGAACGCCTACCAGGCCGGCTCGGTGTTCAAGCTCGTGACCACCGCTGCCGCCTACGAGGCCGGCGTGATCGACGACCACTCGTTGTTCACGGTGCCGCCCAAGATCCGCGTGTACGACCGGGAGTTCAGCGACAACGAGGTCCATCCGGTGGAGACCATGAACGTGGACCAGATCGTCGCCGAGTCCTCGAACGTGGGCACCATCCAGATCGCCCAGCGCCTGGGCGCCGAGAAGCTGCACCAGGCCCTCGTGGACTTCGGCTTCGGCCAGGTCTCCGCGCTCGGCCACCCCGCCGAGAGCGCCGGCCTGCTGCCCGACGTGGACTCCTGGACGCCGCCCGACACGGCCGCCGCGTCGATCGGCTCGTTCCAGTCGACGACCGTCCTGCAGCTGTGGTCCGCGTTCAACGTGATCGCCAACCAGGGCATCTACGTGCCGCCCCGCCTCGTGGAGGGGACGGTCGGCGCCGACGGCGAGCTCGATGCGGCGCCGGCGGCCGACACCCGCCGTGTGGTGTCCGCCTCGACCGCGGCCCGGGTGAGCCGGGCGCTGCAGGCGGTGGTGCAGGCGGGCACCGGCAAGCAGTGGAGCCTCCCCGGCTACCCGGTGGCGGCCAAGACCGGCACCGGCCGCATGCCGAGCCCCGAGAAGGTCGACGACGAGGACGCCTACATCTGGAAGGACGGCACGTACCACCACGTGACCACGTTCGCCGGGTACTTGCCGGCGGACCGCCCGCAGGTCTCGATCACCGTGATGCTGTTCGACACGGCCCAGGGCCTCACCGGCTCCACGTCCGCCGGCCCGATCTTCAGCGACCTGGCCCGCCTGTCGATCCGGGAGCTGTCGATCGCCCCCACGTCCGACGCGGCGGCCACGTCCGGGGCGACCGGGGGCGACGGCCTGGTCCGCTCCGCGCCCGCCGGCGCGACGGCCGCGGCGACCGACCGGGCGCTCGTGCCGTCGACGACCACACCGTCTCGCAAGGGGGCCGGCTCGACCAAGGGCACCGGCTCCTCGGGTTCCGGCTCCGGCGGCTCGTCGAAGGGCGGCTCGACGAAGGGCGCCTCGACGACGGCCGGCTCGGGGGCCTCCACCCGTTCGGGCGCGACGTCGACCACGATTGCATCCTCCGGTCGCTCGAGCACCACCGCGGGCGCCGGGTGACGATCCGGTGACGGCCGGCTGGGTGCAGCGGTGGATGGACGGAGACGGCGTGCGGAGCCCGGCGTGAGCGAAGCAACGGTGACGATCGGCGACGTGGCGGCGACGCTGGGCGCCCGCGTCACGGGTGTGGGCGCCGCCGAGCAGGACGCGGCGGCCGGCGCGGCGCTCTCGGCGGTCACCCACGACTCCCGTCGGGTCGGCCCCGGAGCGTTGTTCTGCTGCGTCGTCGGGGCCACGGTGGACGGCCACGACTTCGCTGCGCCGGCGGTGACGGCCGGGGCCGTGGCGTTGCTCGTGCAGCGCGAGCTCGACCCCGGGTCGCTGCCGCACCCGGTGCCCCAGCTCGTCGTCGACGACGTCCGCGTCGCCATGGCCCCCGCGGCGGTCGCGGTCTACGGGCGGCCGGCGGAGCGGCTGCGCACGGTGGGCGTCACCGGGACCAACGGCAAGACGACGGTCGTCGCCACGATCGCCCACGTCCTGGCTGCCGCCGGTCGTCGGGTCGGGGCCATCGGCACGCTCACCGGGGCGCGCACCACGCCCGAGGCGCCGGACCTCCAGGCCCAGCTCGCCGGGATGCTGGACGACGGCGTGACCGACGTCGCCATGGAGGTGTCGTCGCACGCGCTCGTGCTGCACCGCGTGGACGCGATGACCTTCGACGTGGCGGTGTTCACCAACCTGGGTCAGGACCACCTGGACTTCCACGGGACGCCCGAGGCGTACTTCGCCGCCAAGGCCCTGCTGTTCGAGCCCGAGCGGTCGCGCCTGGGGATCGTCGACACCGACGACGTGCACGGCCGGTTGCTCGTCGACGCGGCCCCGGCCGGCCACCCGATGTTCCCGGTCTCGCTGGCCGACGCCGGCGAGATCCGCTCCACCGTCGACGGCTCCGCGTTCACCTGGCGCGGGCGGGAGGTGCGCTTCCCGCTGCCCGGCCGCCACAACGTCGCCAACGCGCTGCTGGCCGCCGAGGCGTGCGCCGCGCTGGGCGTGGACGAGGACGCGATCGTGGCGGCGCTGGCCGACCTGCCCACCGTCCCGGGCCGCTTCGAGCCGGTTCGCGCCGGTCAGGCCGTCGACGTGGTGGTCGACTACGCCCACACCCCCGATGCGCTCGAGGCGGTGCTCGAGGCGGCCCGCGACCTCGCCGAAGGGCGGGTGCTGGTCGTCTTCGGCTGCGGCGGGGATCGGGACGCCGCCAAGCGACCCCGCATGGGAGAGGTGGCCACCCGCCTGGCCGACATGGTGGTCCTGACCTCGGACAACCCCCGTTCGGAGGACCCGCTTCGCATCCTGGAGGAGATCCGGTCAGGATGCGCGGGTGATCCCCTCGTCGAGCCCGACCGCCGTGCCGCCATCCGCGCCGTCCTGTCCGCCGCCACCCCGGGGGACGTGGTCGTGATCGCCGGCAAGGGCCACGAACAGGGCCAGGAGGTCGCCGGCGTCGTCACCCCGTTCGACGACCGCGCGGTGGCGGCCGAGGTCCTCGCGGAGCTCGCCGCGCAGGCCGGGGGCGCCTCGTGATCCGCCTGGTGCTCGCCGCCGGCATCGCCACCCTGGTGGCGCTGATCGGGACCCGGCTGCTCATCACCGCGCTCACGCGGCGTCACATCGGCCAGCCGATCCACGAGGACGTGCCCGAGGGCCACACGGTCAAGGCCGGCACCCCGACCATGGGCGGCCTCGCCATCGTGGCCGGCGGGGTCTGCGGCTACCTCGCCTCCAACTTGTACGACGGCGTGTTCACGTGGACGGGCCTCGCGACCATGGGGGCGATCTCCGGCGCCGGCGGCGTGGGCTTCCTGGACGACTGGATCAAGATCGCCAACGAGCGGAACCTGGGCCTGAACAAGCGCTCCAAGACGCTCGGCCTGCTGATCGTCGCGATCGGCTTCGCGCTGGTCATCCTCTGGAAGACCAACGTGCACACCACGATCAGCTTCGGGCGCTTCGACGACCTCGGCTGGACGCTCGGCAAGTGGGTGTGGGTCATCTGGGCGGTGGTCGTGATCTTCGCGTCGTCCAACGCGGTCAACCTCACCGACGGGCTCGACGGCCTGGCCGCCGGCTCCGCGATCCTCGTGTTCTCGGCCTACGTGATCATCGGGTACTGGATCTTCCGCCACCCCGGCATGTACCAGATCAACGTCGGCCTGGACCTGGCCGTGGTCGCCGCCGCGATGATGGGCGCCTGCGCCGGGTTCCTGTGGTGGAACGCCGCGCCCGCGCAGATCTTCATGGGCGACACCGGCTCGCTCGCGATCGGCACCGGCCTGGCCGCGCTCGCGCTGAGCAGCTCGACCGTCGTGCTGCTGCCGGTCCTCGGCCTGCTCTTCGTCATGGAGACGGTGTCGGTGATCATCCAGGTGGCGTCGTTCCGGACCACCGGCAAGCGGGTCTTCCGCATGGCGCCGATCCACCACCACTTCGAGCTCGGCGGATGGCCCGAGACCACGGTCATCGTCCGGGGCTGGATGCTGACGGGCGCGACCACGGCCGTCGGCCTGGGGCTCTTCTACCGGGAGTTCATCCGCGCCGGGGGTCTGGCGTGACCGAGCGCGGCGACGACCTGGGCGTGCGGCGGCTGCTGCTGCACGGCATGGGCGTCACCAACGTCGCGGTCGCCCGGGCCGCGGTGGCGCACGGCCTCGACGTGGTGCTGTCCGACGACGGCCGTCCCGACGTCGCGGTCGCGCTCGCCGACGAGCTCGGCGTGCGGCTGGTGCTGCAGCCCGGCCCCGCCGAGCTGGACGCGCTGGTCGCCGGGGTCGACGCCGTCGTGCCGGCGCCGGGCCTGCCCGAGGAGCATGCGCTGTTCCGCCTCGCCGGTGTCCACGACCGGCCGGTGCTGAGCGAGTTCGACCTGGCGGGCGCCTGGGACGACCGCCCGGTGCTGGCCATCACCGGGACCAACGGCAAGACCACGGTCACCACCCTCGTCACCGCCATGCTCGAGCGCTCCGGCGTGCGCGCCGCGGCGGTCGGCAACCTGGAGGTCCCGCTCGTCGAGGCCATCGCCCGCGACGACCTGGACGTGTTCGTGGTGGAGGCGTCGTCGTTCCGGCTCGCGCACAGCCGCCGGTTCGCGCCGCGGGTGGGCACGTGGCTCAACTTCGCCCCCGACCACCTCGACGTGCACCGCACGCTCGACGACTACCGGCTGGCCAAGGCCCGCATGTGGCGGGACCAGGGCCCGGGCGACACCGCCGTCGTCGCCGCCGACGACCCGGTGGTCGACGCGGCGGCGGTCGCACGGGAGGCGCTCGCCGCGGCGGAGGACGTGCCCGGCCCCGAGTTCGTCCGCGTCGGGCTCGACGCCGAGATCGACGGTCGGCCGGTGCAGTTCCACCAGGAGGGCACCTCGTTGGTGGGCCCGCTCACGCCGGGCGGTCCGCCGGCGGAGCTGATCGACGTCGCCGAGCTGTGGCGGTCGCTGCCGTTCGACCGGACGAACGCGCTGGCGGCGGCGGCCACGGCGCTGGCGGGCGGCGCGACCGCGGACGGCGTCCGCGTCGCGCTCCGGGACTTCCGTGGCCTGCCGCACCGGGTCGAGCTGGTGGGGGAGCACGGCGACGTGCGCTGGTACGACGACTCGAAGGCCACCGCGCCCCACGCCACCGCCGCCGCGGTCCGGGGCTTCGCGTCGGCCGTGCTGATCGCCGGGGGGCGCAACAAGGGCCTCGACCTCGGGGAGCTCGCCGCCGTGGCGCCGCACGTTCGCGCGGTGGTCGCCATCGGCGAAGCCGCGCCGGAGGTGGTGGCGGCGTTCGAGGGGGTCCGGCCCACGCAGGTGGCCACCTCGATGG
>JAEZAI010000509.1 GCA_023427825.1 Actinomycetes bacterium | reverse complement strand
GCGTGGTGGCGGTCGGACGGCGGTGCCCCCTCGGGCCGGCCGGTGGCCAGCGTGGCCGGGGCCGTGCTCGAGCGCGACGGTGCGACCGGGGAGGTCGAGGCCCAGCTCCAGCGCTCCGTGAGGTTGGTGCGGGCCGCCGGCTGCGGCGTGGACCGTCAGGCCACGGCGACCGTCGTCGAGCGGAGCGGGCGCACGGTCGGGCTGACGAACCAGCACGTGGTGGCCGGCGCGTCCGAGGTGACGGTCGACGGCATGGGCGATGTGGTCCCGGTCGACGGCGTGGTGGACGGCCGCGACGTGGCCGAGCTCGACGGGCAGGACCTGCTCGACGGGGGAGCGGCGGCGCTGCCCGTCGGGCCCCGCCCGGTCGTCGGCGCCTCGGTGGCCGTCGCGGGCTACCCGGACGGTCGCTTCGAGGTGCGGTCGGGCACCGTGCGGTCGGTGGAGTCGCGCCAGGGCTACGGGGGAACCACGGACGTCCTGGTCATCGACGTCGAGGCGGTCCCCGGCATCTCCGGCGGCGTGGTCGTCGACGTCACGGGCCGGGCCGTCGGGCTGGTCGCGGCCCGGGATCCGCTCACCCACGACGTGGTGGCCTACCCGCTCGACGTCGTCGGCCGGGCGACGGGCGAGTCCACCGCGCCCTGCGCCTGACGCGTCGGGCACCCGGCCGCGCCGTTCCGGACCGGCGGTCGGGGCCGCAGCGGGCGCGACCGGCATCCGGCGACGCCGCACGCCGATGTGCTCGGATGGTGCCCATGTTCCTCGGGATCGGACTGTTCGCCCTCGCTGCCGTCCTCGCCGTCGTGGCGTGGGCCGCCATCCGCGGGCAGCGCCGCGACTACGAGTCGACCGGCAATCCCGAGGACGAGCTCACCGACGAGCAGTTCCGTCGCATCGAGTTCGGCGACGAGGACATCTGACCCGACCCGCTCAGCCCGCGAGGCGGGTCTGGCGGGTGGTGGCCAGCAGCGTGCCGTCGGGCAGGTGGATCCACCCGTCCTCCACCGCGAAGCCGTCGTGGGAGTGGAACGCGTGCATGCGGGCGGTGAGGAGCTCGCCGTCGCCCAGCGTCCACGAGCCCGCCGCGTCGTGGACCTGGATCCCGTACTCGATCGTCACCGCCCGCTGCGGCTCGGTCGCCCTGGTGAACACGGCGGGCGGGAAGTAGTCGGCGAACATCGTCAGCCAGGCGACGTCGAAGGTGGAGCCCTCCAGGGGCCGGCTCCATGCGATCCACTCCGCACGTTCGTTCCCGGCGAACACCGCCGTGTCGGGGTGCAGGTACGTCTCCACGTTGTTGAGGTGCGCGGGCGTGTCGCCCCAGCTGAGGCGCGGCGCACCCTCGGGACGTGACGGCGGCGGGGGGACGTCGCTGAACTCCATCGCCTCCCACGGCGGCGAGTGGTGGAAGCGTGCGACGGTCGTGGTCGTGCCGCCCTGGCTGATGCGGGCGTGGCTGGTGACGAGCTTGCGGCCGCGGCGGACGACCTCCACCTCGATGTCCAGGTCGCCGACCACGTTGCCGCTGACGTAGCCGAACGTGGCGGCACGCATCGTCGTGGCGGGGTCGACCCCCTCGTCCGCGAGGACCCGCTCGACGGCGGTGAGCGCGAGGGCGGCGACCACACCGCCGTGGACGCCCTGCAGCGAGGTCCACTGCTCGTCGACGTGGGCGGCGAAGCGCCGATCGCCCGTCGGTCGGACGGCGACCGCCTCGTTCCAGTCCATCGCTCGCTCCTCCGGGGGCAGGGTGCGGCCGACCGTAGACAGGGTCAGTTCTGTCATGCAACTGATGGTGCTGTCGACGGAGCTGATGATGCGGCCGAACGGGGCGGGCGGCGCGGTGCGGGTGTTGACTGAGCAGGTCCGATCACAGGGGGAGCCGATGACCACGACCGAGCTGCAGGCGCGCCGACTCGAGGTGCTGCAGGAGCACTTCCGCTCGGAGGTCGACCACGACTGGGCGGCGTGCCTCGGCACGTTCAACGGTCGCCCGCACTACGAGATCATGGCGACCGGCCAGGTCTACGACGGCGACGACGAGGTGCTCGCCTACCACCGGAACCAGCGGACGGCGTTCCCCGACCAGCGCCACGAGAACGTCCGGTACCACTTCGCCGACGACGTCGTGGTGACCGAGTTCGACCTGCTCGGCACCAACCTGGGCGAGTTCTACGGCATGCCGCCCACCGGCCGGTCGTTCCGCATCCCGGTGGTGGCGCTCTTCTTCTTCAACGGCGACCGCATCACCAACGAGCGCATCTACCTCGACGCCGCCAGCATGCTCGGGCAGATCGGCCGTGCCGAGGTGCTGGCCTTCGCCGGCGGCTGAGGCGCGTCGGAGAGTTCATCGTCCGGAAACCCATGGGCGCCGCCGATGTGCTCCCATCAGGACGATGCCCTCCACCCCCGCTCCCACCGAGCTCCTCCGACGCCTGCCGAAGGTCGAGCTGCACTGCCACACCGAGGGGTCGATCCGCCCCGCCACCGTCGTCGACCTCGCCCGCAAGCACGGCGTCGTCCTGCCCGTCGAGGACCCCGTGGAGCTGTTCCAGTTCACCGACCTCACGCAGTTCCTCGAGGTGTACGGGCTGGTGTGCGCCGTGCTGAAGACGGCCGACGACTTCCACCGCCTCGCCTACGAGGCGCTCAAGGACGGCGCCGCCGCCGGCGTCCGCTACCGGGAGATGTTCTTCTCGCCCGGGTTCGTCCTCGGCCTCGGCGTCCCCATCGACGTGGTGTGGGACGGCATCTGGGCGAACGAGCAGGGCGTCGACCACCGGGCCTTCGCACCGGCGTTCGCGGCCGCGGCGGCGGCCGGGCTCAAGCGCACGTTCCACGCC
>JAEZAI010000508.1 GCA_023427825.1 Actinomycetes bacterium | reverse complement strand
GGTGCAGGCCGCCCTGGCCGAACGCCGGGCCCGGCGGTCGGAGGTGCCGACCGACGAGGCGCCCGCCCCCGAGGGCGTCGCAGACCGTGCCTGAGGGTCAGCGGCCGCGCAGCT
Source organism: Actinomycetes bacterium (assembly GCA_023427825.1). Taxonomy (GTDB): domain Bacteria; phylum Actinomycetota; class Acidimicrobiia; order Acidimicrobiales; family Microtrichaceae; genus Dermatobacter. The sequence goes on along the minus strand of JAEZAI010000508.1, from coordinate 2,464 downwards.
TGGCGACTAGGTCGAGCAGCTCGGCGCGGGCCGGCGCGTAGACCGCCAGGGCGAGGAGGCCGCCGAGGACGCCGGCGCCCGTGATCGCGAACAGCGACAGGGCGCCCTCCTGCGTGGCCAGCCGGACGGGCAGGGCGAACAGCACGATCCCGGCGGTGACGACCACGCCGGGGAGCAGGCACCGCAGCGCGGCGGCGGTCGGCGCCGAGATCATGTGGTCGACGATGAGCTGGCGGGCGCCGACGAACACCACCTGGATGGCCAGGTGGACCACGGCGACCCAGACGATGCCGTGCGGCGACACGAACCACATGATGACGAGCATCGTGGGCACCATCACGGCGTTCAGTCGCAGCAGGACGCCCGGGCGGTTCATGGCCATCAGGAGGTCGCCGGTCGCGAAGCCCAGGCCCGTGACCGCACCGGCGATCGAGATGACCTCCATCGTCTGGATGCCCGCCAGGTCCTGCGTGCCGTAGAAGACGGTGAAGGCGTCGCGGGCGATCAGGGCCAGGCCGATGCCCACCGGGAACGAGAACAGGGCGACGATGCGCAGCGCCTTGTACATGCCGTCGCGCATGGCCTGCTCGCCCTCGGCGCGGATCCGGGAGTACATCGGGAACAGCACCGCGGACAGGCCGTTCAGCTGGGCGCCCATCACGAACTCGGGCAGACGGAACGCCTGGTAGTAGCTGGCGTACTGGTCGTGGCGACGGTTGCCGACGATGAAGTAGTCGCCGTTCAGCGCGAGCAGGCCCAGGAACCGGTTCCCCGCCACCCGCCAGGCGTAGGCGAACAGCTGCTTCACCGTGGTCGTCTCCCAGGCGAACGTGGGCCGGAACCGCAGGACCAGCCAGGTGCCGACCAGGGCGACCGAGTAGGCGGCGAACAGGCCGAACACGATCGACCAGGCGCCGAAGCCGGCGAGCGCGAGGCCCAACGTGACCACGAAGCGGCTCAGGTCGCGCGCCACCTCCACCACCGCGCGCCGGCGGAAGTCCATGTTCCGCATGAACAACGACCACGGCACGGTCGTGAGCGCGGACAGCAGCACGACGATCGTGAGGCACCGGAACTCGGCCACGTAGCCGGACTGCTGGAAGTAGTCGGCCACCACGGGCGCGATCGCGAACGCCACGACCGCCAGCACCGCGCCGAGGCCGACGTTGGCCGTGAACGCCACCTGGACCCGCCGGGTGACGCCCTCCTCCTGCTCGTAGACGAGCGCCGCGCCCATGCCCAGGTCGAGCGCGTTGTCGAAGTAGAAGGTGATGAGCATCAGCGTGACCATCACCGCGTAGTCCGCGGGGTCCAGGACCCGGGCCAGGACGGCGGCGAGGATCAGCGCCGAGACGTAGCGCGTGAAGATGCCGACGTTCGCCCACAGGAACCCGCGACTCGCCGTGGTCCCGAGGGACTGCTCCTCCTCGCCGACGTCGCCGTCGGCGGCACCGCCCGTGCCCTGTTCGCCCATGCCGTTCAGATCGAGGTGCTCAGCGGCGGAGCACGACGACGCCGGCGGGGCCGGAGCTGAACGACCGCAGGGTGTCGCCGGCGGAGCGGGCATCGGTGAGGCTGGTCTGGCCCTCGGAGATCACCATGAGCGTGGCGTCCGCGAGGGACAGCAGCTGCGACGTCGGGACCGGGCCCGGCACCTTGGGACCGTTGATGATCACCACGTAGCGCCCGGCGAGCCCCTCGAGCACGCGGTGGAACGTGGAGCGCATCCGCAGGATGTTGCGGCTGCGGTCGACGCCGGCGCCCAGGAACCGGACCATGCCCTCGGGCGCTGCGATGCCGTCGAGCCCGCTCGGCAGCTGGGCGTCGGACAGCGTGAGCAGCGCCTTGTCGGGGTCCAGCTGGCCGGCCAGGCACTCGGAGAGCCCCGCCACGTCCTCGGCGTGGACCAGCCCGGTGAGCGTGCCGTACTCGAGGTCGGCGTCGATGAGGGCGACCGGCTGGCCGAAGCTCCGGGCCACCACGCAGGCGAGGGCCAGGGCGAGCGCCGAGCGGTCGACGCCGGTGTCGGCGCCGACGATGACCAGGCGGTGGATCGGCTCGTTGAGGCTCAGGCGCTCGACCGCCGAGATCACGCCGGCGACGGCGTCCTGCGGGTTGCCGCCGCGGCCCGACAGCGCCGGCACCTTGACCAGGATCGGCAGGTCGATCGCGTCGGTCACGTCCTGCGCCGAGGCGACGACCGGCTTGCGCAGGTTGCGGAAGAGGAAGATGAGGTACGGCACGAGGCCGCCGAGCAGGGCTCCGAACACGGCGGCGAACCACACCGGGAACGTGGAGGTCGACTGCAGCGGCTTGGCGAAGACCTCTTGGAAGATCGGGCCGGGGATGCGCTGCTCCGCGGGGATCTCGGCCTGGTTGCGGTCGAACACGCCGCGCATCGCCGGGATGACCTGGGCGCTGACGGCCTCGGACTCCTCGCGGTCGGGGCTGCTGACCACCACGT
>JAEZAI010000482.1 GCA_023427825.1 Actinomycetes bacterium | reverse complement strand
GGGTGACCCTCGGGCGCCTCCGGGGCGACCACGACCACGTCGTCGACCGATGCGCCGTCCTCGGTGCAGAGCCGGCCGGCGACGGTGAGCGCCTGGTCCCGCTCGCCCGCCACGGCGACGATCCCGCGCTCGACCGGCGGCGGGGGAGCGGTCCGCAGGGCATCGATCCGGCCGGCGAGCTCACAGGGGTCCAGGCCGGGTGCGGCCATCGCCAGGAGGACGAGTCGGGCGTCGAGCTCGGACGCGGTCCCGGTCGCAGACGGCGTCCCGGGCGTCGGAGCGGCGGCGACCGGCTCGGGTGGCGCGATCGGCTCGGGCGGCGCGATCGGCTCGGGCGACGTGATCGTGGGCGCCGGGTCCTCGACGAGCAGCCCCTGGAGCCGGGCGACGAGCTCCTCGTCGGACGGCCCACTCGGCTCGGCAGCGCGGAGGGCCCGGGCCAGGTGCGAGGCGAAGTCGTCGCCCGCAGCCGGCTCTGTCCCACCAGGGACACCCGAACGGGTGTCCTCTGCAGGACAGAGCTCGTCGGCGAGGGCGGACGCGTCGGCCTCGACGACGAAGTGCTCGCGTCCGAAGAACCCGGCGATGCCGCCGACGATCGTGCGGTCGGTGCGCAGCAGCGCGGCGCCGGCGCCGAGGTGCTGGTGCACGACGGCGAGCACGTCCGCGATGCGCGGGCCCTCGACGACCAGCCGGTCGCCCTCCAGTCGGGCGGTCGGCGCCGGCGGCTCGTGGCGCGGTGGCGGTCGGTGGCGGTCAGACGTCGGTCGGAACACGGACTGCTCCCAGGTCGGTCACGGAGAACGGGGCGACGAGCTCGTCGAAGGACAGGACCGGCACGTGCGGCACGACTCGCTGGCTGAAGCGGCGGAGGGCGGGGCGCAACGGCGGCGAGCACACCAGGACCGGGCGCTCGTCGAGCTGCTCCGCCGAGCGGACGGTCTCCACCAGTCCGTCGCTCAGCGCCTGGGCCAGGTCGGGTTCCAGGGCCACGGCGGTGCCGTGCTCGGTCCGGGTGAGGGCGCCCAGGAGCCGGTGCTCCAGGACGGGGTCCAGGCTCAGCACGGGCAGGCGGCCGTCGCTGGCGCGGTCGGCGCAGATCGCCGGGGCCAGGACCGTGCGGCACGCCTCGGCGAGCGCCTCGGTGTCCCGGGTGACGCGGGCCTGGGCGCTGATGACCTCGAGGATGCGGACCAGGTCGCGGATCGGCACCTGGTCGGCGAGCAGCGCCTGCAGCACGGCGTGGACCTCGCTCACGCCCACCTGCGCGGTGGTGAGGTCGTCCAGCACGGCCGGGTCGGTGTCGCGCACCAGGTCCATGAGCGCCTTCACGTCCTGGCGCGACAGCAGGTCCGACGCGTGCTCACGGCACACCTCGGCGAGGTGCACGCTGATCACCGAGGAGCGGTCGACGATCGTGGCGCCCTCGGCCTGGGCCTGGCGGCGCAGCTCCATGGGCAACCACTTGGCGGTGAGGCCGAACACCGGCTCACGGATCTCCTCGCCCGGCCAGCGGTCCAGGTCGTCCGCGATCAGCAGGAACTTCCCGGGCGGCGCGGTGCCCCGAGCGACCTCGACCCCGTGGAGCCGGATGGCGTAGGACCCGAGCGGCAGCTCGACGTCGTCCCGCGTCCGCACGGCCGGCAGCACGAAGCCGAGCTCCAGCGCCAGCTTCCGGCGCAGCGCCCGGACCCGGTCGAGCAGGTCGCCGCCCACGCCGGTGTCCACCAGGTCGACCAGGTCGATGGCGAGCTCCAGGCCGATCGCCTCCACGCGCATGGCGCGGGCGAGCTCCGCAGGGTCGTCGGGCGAGGGCGGCGCCGCATCCGCCTGCGTGGCGACCTCCTCGTCGACCTCGTCGACGCCGCTCTTCATCTTCCGGGCGGCGACGAGCATCACCGCGCCGACGAGCAGGAACGGGACCTTGGGCATGCCGGGGACGATCGCCAGCACGATGAGGGCGGCGCCGCCGGTGCGCATGGCGGTCGCCTGCTTGCGGAACTGCGAGACGATGTTGGTGCCCAGGTCGTCGTCGCCCGCAGCCCGGGTCACGATGAGGCCCGAGCTGATCGACACGAGCAGGGCGGGGATCTGCGTGACCAGGCCGTCGCCGACGGTCAGCACCGCGTAGTTGTCGACGGCCTCGGCCGGGCTCATGCCGAGCTGCATGACGCCGATCACGAAGCCGCCGATCAGGTTGATCGTGGTGATGATGATGCCGGCGATGGCGTCGCCCTTCACGAACTTCCCGGCACCGTCCATGGCGCCGTAGAAGTCGGCCTCCTGCGCCGTCTCCTCGCGGCGCCGGCGGGCCTCGGCGTCGTCGATCACGCCGGCGTTGAGGTCCGCGTCGATCGCCATCTGCTTGCCGGGCATGGCGTCGAGGGTGAAGCGGGCGGCCACCTCCGACACGCGGTTCGAGCCGTTGGTGATCACAACGAACTGGATCACGACCAGGATGAAGAACACGACCAGGCCGACGACGAGCGAGCCCTGGATCACGAAGCTGCCGAACGCCTCGATCACCGCACCGGCCGAGCCCTGGCCCAGGATCAGGCGGGTCGAGCTGATGTTGAGGCCCAGCCGGAACAGGGTGGCGATGAGCAGCAGGCTCGGGAACGCCGACATGTCCAGGGCGCGGGTGGCGCCGACGGCGCCGAGCAGGAGCAGCACCGAGAACGCGATGTTCAACGTCAGCAGCACGTCCAGCAGCGGCGCGGGCATCGGGATGACCATCAGGGCCACCACGAAGACCATCGCCGCGGGGAACACGGTGGAGCCGAGTCGTCGCATCATCGTCATGGGTGGATCGGCGCCGGGCCGCGCCGGATGAGGCTTCGAGCCCGGCGGCGGCGCAACCAGGCCCGTTCGAGCGAGCGCTCCGGGTCCTCGCCCGGTGCGGTCCAGGTGTCGGGGACGGCGAGCGAGACCGAGCCGCCGAGCAGGGACCGGCCCTCGAGGCGGCGCACGAACGCCAGCACGGTGGCGACGGCCTGGAACAGCTCGCGGGGGATCTCGTCGTCGACCCGGCACGACCGGTGCAGGGCCCGGGCGAGCGGAGCGGAGCGGACGACCGCCACGTCGGCCTCGGCGGCCGCGGCCCGGATGCGGGCGGCGAGCCCGTCCGCGCCCTTGGCCACCACCCGGGGCGCTCCCTTCTGCGGGTCGTAGCGCAGCGCGACGGCGTAGTGGGTGGGGTTGGTGATCACCACGTGGGCGTCGCCGACCGACGCCAGCATGCGGTTGCGGCTCATGGCCATCCGGGTGGAACGGAGCTTGGCCTTCACGTGCGGGTCGCCCTCGGACTCCCGCATCTCCTGCTTCACCTCCTGCTTGGTCATCTTGTTGTCGCGGACCAGGTTGAAGCGCGCCCATGCGTAGTCGGCGACGCCGATCAGCAGGCCGATGACCGCGACCAGCCGCACGAGCTGCAGCGCGGTGCCGGTGACGGCACCGATCGCCTCGGTCATGCCGAAGGTGGAGCCGAGCAGCGCCCGGGAGGTGCCGACGACGGCGGGGACGGCGATCGCCAGGATCACGACCATCGTGAGGACCTGCTTGCCGGTCTCCCAGAGCGACTTCACCGAGAAGAGCCGCTTCAGGCCCGCGCCGGGGTTCACCCGCTCCCACTTGGGCTTGAGCGGGTCGGTGGTGAAGACCAGGCCGACCTGGGCGAGCGTGCCGACGAGCGCACCGATCGCGACGACGACCAGGAACGGCACCATGGCGCCGAGCGCGTTGCGGGCGACCGCGCCGGCCTGCTCGGTCAGGACGCCGGGCGTGGGGTCCGCGGCGACGACCTTGACCGAGCGGACGCCCTCGGCCAGCACGTTCGCGAGCTGCCCGATCACCGGCGGCATGAGGAACGTCGCCAGGAGCAGCGACAGCCAACCGACGAGCGTGGGGCTCCGCGCGACCTGGCCCTTCTTGCGGACCTCACGCTTGCGCTTGGCGCTCTGCTGCTCGGTCCTCTGGTCACGATCCTTCGCCATGTCATCCCCCGCCCGCCGCTACCCGGCGATCGCGGCCATCCCCTTCATGGCCTGGTCGACGATGAGCTCGACGCCCCGGGGCAGGAGCACCAGCGCGCTCGCCCCCAGGACCAGCACGATGAGGCTCTTGGCGCCGAAGCCCACGACGAGCAGGTTGAGCTGCGGGGCCGCCTTGGTGAGGAGGCCGAGCAGCAGCTCGGCCATGAACAGCGCGGCCAGGAGCGGCAGGCCGATCTGCAGTGCCGCCACGAAGAACGTGCCCAGGCCCTCCACCAGCACCGCGTCGATGCGCTTGATCGAGACCTCCTGGGCGGTGGCGTCGAAGCTGCGGAGGAGGCCGCCGATGATCAGCAGGTAGCCGCCGGTGCTGAACAGCAGGAGCGTGGCGAGGATGTGGTACAGGCGGGCGATGGGGGAGAGGCCGGCCTGGGCGAACGGGTCGTAGATGGCGGCGCTGGAGAAGCCGACGCTCACGTCGACGAGCTGGCCCGCGGCCTGCACGGCCGAGAACAGCATCGACACCAGGAACCCCAGCGCCAGGCCGATGCCCACCTGGAACACCACGCCGATGACGAGGTGGGCGAGGTCGATCTGGCCCATCTGGTCGGTCAGGCGCGGCGTGACCACGAGCGCCAGCGCCACCGACAGGCCGACCTTCACCTTCACCGGGACCGCCGGACCGGCGAACGGCGGGGCCACGCACAGGAACGCGAGCACCCGCACCGACGCCATCAGCAGCGTCGCGACCTGGGCGGCGTCGAGGTGGAGGTCCATGACGGTGGCGTCGACCCGGAGGGGCTCGGTCGGCCGGGTCCGCTCAGCCGAGCAGGTCGGGGATCCGGTCCATGAGGTCGGTCGTGAACGACACGGAGGTCTGCAGCATCCAGGCGCCGCCGATCAGGAGGACGAGCGCGACGCCGAAGCACTTCGGCACGAACGTGAGCGTCTGCTCCTGCAGCTGCGTCACGGACTGGACCAGGCCGACGGCCAGCCCGATGCCGAGCGTGACCATCAGCAGCGGACCGCCCAGCTTGAGCGCGAACAACATGGCGTCGGTGCCGATCTGGACCACGGCGGTGTCGGTCATCCTGTCGATATCCCCTTGTAGTTGGTGACGACGGACGTGATCGTCAGCGCCCATCCGTCGACCATGACGAACAGCAGCAGCTTCAGCGGGAGCGACACGAACACCGGTGGCAGCATCATCATCCCGAGCGACATGAGGACCGCGGACACGACGAGGTCCAGGATCACGAAGGGCACGAACAGCACCAGGCCGATGATGAAGGCGGACTGGAGCTCGGAGAGAACGAAGGCGGGCACGAGCGTGACGAGCGACGTGTCCATCGGCTCCTTCGGGGCGTCGCCGCCCTGGAGGTCGATCATCAGGTCGAGCTGCGACTCGCGGGTGTTGGCGAGCATGAACTCCTTGATCGGGACCTCGGCCTCCTCGAGCGCCTGGGACTGGGTCATCTTCCCGTCCAGGTAGGGCTGCAGCGCGGTGTCGTTGATCTGGGTCAGCACCGGGCCCATGACGAACACCGTCAGGAACATCGAGAGGCCGACGAGCACCTGGTTGGGTGGGATGCCCTGCAGGCCGAGGGCGTTGCGGACGAGCGAGAGCACCACGACGATGCGGGTGAAGCTCGTCATCATGATGAGCAGCGACGGTGCGATGGCGAGCACCGTCAGGCCCAGGATGATCGTCACGGTCCGGCTCGGACCGCCCTTGCCCTCCTCGCCGTCGAGGTCGACGTTGACCTGGAGGTCCTCGGTGCTGCTGACGTCGTCGCCGTCGTCGGTCGAGGTCCCGATCGTCGGGCTGGTGACGTCCTCGACCGACGGCGGGACGGGCGGCGTGGGCTGCGCCGGGGCCGGGGTCGTCGGACCGGTCTGCGCACCGGCGCTGGAC
>JAEZAI010000435.1 GCA_023427825.1 Actinomycetes bacterium | reverse complement strand
GTGCGGTTCATCCACCCGACGGGTCCGCACGGAACGGTCGCGGCGCCCAGCCGCGAGGGTGGGAGGGCTGGAGCGGCGCCGCGCGACCCGGCGGAGCGGGCGGGGCCGGCTCCTCCCGAGGTGGGCGGACCGGCCGCCACGTGGTCGTCCGGTCGACGACCAGGTCCTCGTCCTCGTGGCGGATCGCGAGCGACTCGCCGGCGGTGAGGCGGTAGCCCACGCGGTCCCGGCGGAGATCGAGGTGGACCGTGCCGTCCCGGAACGGGACGCAGAAGGCGAGGCGACCGATCCCGCGGGGGCCGATCGGTCGGAACCACGGCGGGTCGACCTCACGCAGGCCGCCGAAGCCCTCGACGACCGCCGTCCAGACGCCGGCGTTGGCGGCGATGTGCAGGCCGTCGCGGGTGTTGCCGTGCAGCTCGTCGAGGTCGATCAGGGCGAGCTCGCGGAGGTAGGCCTCGGCCAGCTCCACGGCGCCGACCCGGGCCGCGACGACCGCCTGGGAGATCGCCGAGATCGACGAGTCTCGGACCGTGATCCGCTCGTAGTGGTCGAAGTCCCGCCGGGCCTGATCGTCGTCGAACTCGTGCGGGAAGCGGTGGACGGCCAGGACGAGGTCGGCCTGTTTGACCACCTGGCGCCGGTAGAGGTCGAAGTACGGATGCGTCCGCAGCAGCGGGTACTCGTCGTGACCGGTGCGCTCGAACGGCCAGCGCTCGTGATCGGTGAAACCCTCGGCCTGCTGGTGGACGCCCAGCCGCTCGTCGAACGGGATGCACATCGACCCGGCCGCGGCCCTCCATCCGTCCACCTCCTCCGCAGCGACCGACAGGCGGACGGCCTCGGTGGGGTGGCGCTCGACGACCTCGGCGGCGGCACGAAGGTTCGCGGCCGCGAGCAGGTTCGTGTAGACGTTGTTGTCCGCCACGGCCGAGTACTCGTCCGGCCCCGTGACGCCGTCGATGCGGAACCCGCCCTGCAGGTCGAAGTGGCCGAGGCTGTGCCACAGCCGAGCGGCCGCGACCACGAGATCGACCGCCACGGACGCCTCGAACTCCTGGTCGCCGGTGACCCGGGCGTGGTGGTGGGCGGCCGAGGCGACGGCGCCGTTCACGTGGAACGCCGCCGTGCCGGCGGGCCAGTAACCCGAGCACTCGCTGCCCCGGATCGTCCGCCACGCGAACGCCGCGCCCTCGAGCCGCAGGGCCGCAGCCCGCTCCCGCGCGATGTCGAGCGTCGAACGCCGCCACCGCAGGACGTCTGCCGCCGCCTGGGGGAGCACGTGCGAGAGCACCGGGACCACGAACCCCTCGCTGTCCCAGAACGTGTGGCCGTCGTAGCCGCTGCCGGTGAGCCCCTTCGCCGCGATCGGCCGCTCCTCGGCCCGGACCGCCGACTGGTAGGACTGGAACAGGCAGTACCGGACCGCAGCCTGCAGGTCGTCCGGCCCTTCGACCACCATGTCGGACCTCGCCCAGAAGTCGTCCAGCGCCTCGCGCTGCTCACGGAGCAGACCGGCCCATCCGGTGTGGCGGGCGGCGTCGACCGCAGCGGCGACCTGGTCGCGCAGCGCGTGCTCGGACCGGGCGGTCGACCAGCCGTATGCCGCGTACTTCACGATCTCGAGCCGCTCGCCCACGTCGAGCGAGGCCGTCACGGTCGTCCGGCCCAGGTCGCCGCTGCTGTCGTAGGACACGTCCGCCCGACCCGGCACCGAGATCTCGTGGGACATCGCAGCGGCGACGCCGATCCCGCTGCGTCGGGTGCGGTGGACCAGCACCACGCAGTCGCCGCGGCACGAATGGTCGACGGGGACGAACGGCGAGTCGAGCGCGGCGGCGACGCGAGGGTCGGCGACGTCCGGGCGGGGCTGGGGTTCACCGCTGACGAGCTCCGACTGGACGACGATCCGGGCCGGGTCCCCGACCGGCTCGATCACCAACCGGAAGGCGGCGACGGCGCGCTGGGAGTACGAGACCAGCCGTGTCGACCACAGGCGGATGCCCTGGCGAGCGGGTGAGCACCACTCGAGCTCCCGTTCGAGCACCCCCCGGCGCAGGTCGAGCAGACGCCGGTGCGACAGGAGGTTCCCGTAGCGGACGTCGAACGGCTCATCGTCCACCAGCACCCGGAGGACCTTCGCGTTGGTGACGTTGACGACGGTCTGGCCCGACTCCGGCATCCCGTAGCCCGGCTCGGCGACCGGGAGGGGGCGGTGCTCGAAGACGGAGTTGAGGTAGGTCCCCGGCGTGTCGAAGGGCTCGCCCTCGTCGAGGTTGCCGCGGAGCCCGATGTGGCCGTTGGCGAGGGCGAACACCGACTCCGACCAGCCCAGCCGGTCGAGGTCGAGTCCGTCCTCGACCACGGACCAGGCCCCTTCGATCGGGCTCACCCCGCCGCCCGCTCGGCGAGCCGGCGCACGACGTGCGCCAGGATGCCGCCCGCCGCGAGGTACTCGCGCTCGCGGCTGTTGTCGACCCTGACGGTGAGCGGCACCTCGACATCGCCTGCCCGCAACGTGGCGGTCGGCTCGAGCCTGCCCTCGCCATCGACGACGCCGATCACGTCGAACTCCTCCTCCCCCGTGAGGCCGAGCGAGTCGACCGACTCGCCCTCCGGGAGCTGCAGGGGCAGCACGCCCATCCCGACGAGGTTGGTGCGGTGGATCCGTTCGAACGAGCGGGCGATGACCGCTCGTACGCCGAGCAGCCGCGTGCCCTTCGCGGCCCAGTCCCGCGACGAGCCGGTCCCGTACTCGACCCCGGCCAGGACGACGAGCGGGACGCGCTCGGCGGCGTAACGGGTCGCGGCCTCGTGGATCGTGACCAGCTCGCCGTCGGGGAGGTGGCGCGTCCACCCGCCGGCCCGGTCCCCCGCCAGCCGGTTGCGCAGCCGCGGGTTGGCGAACGAGCCGCGGACCATCACCTCGTGGTTGCCCCGGCGGCTCCCGTAGCTGTTGAAATCCACCGGACCGACGCTCTGGCCGAGCAACCAGCGGCCCGCGGGCGAGTCGACGTCGATCACCCCGGCCGGTGAGATGTGGTCGGTCGTGACGTTGTCGCCGAGGACCACCAGGGCCCGGGCGCCGACGACGTCGCCGACCTCGGCGGCGCCGCCGGCGATGGGCCGGGCGAACGGGGGGCGGCGGACGTAGGTCGAGCCGTCCTTCCACGGGCTGGCGCCCACCGCGGCGTGGCGACCGGTCGGACGACCACCTCCAGAGGTGGCGTGGCGATCGGCCGCTCCGCCGACGGCGAACAGCTGCGGGCGCACGACCCGGCCGACCACCTCGGCGACCTCGGCGTCGGACGGCCACACGTCGGCGAGTCGGACCGGCCCGCCGTCGCCGCCGACGCCCAGGGGATCCGAGGTCAGGTCGACCTGCATGTGACCGGCGAGGGCGGTCGCGACGACCAGTGGGGGCGAGGCCAGGAAGTTCATGCGGACGTCGGGATGTATCCGGCCCTCGAAGTTCCGGTTGCCCGACAGCACGGAGCACACCGCGAGGTCGTGCTGGTGGATGGCGACCGAGATCTCCGGCGCGAGGGGACCGGAGTTGCCGATGCACGTCGTGCACCCGAACCCCACCACGTAGAAGCCCAGCTCGGCGAGCGGCTCGACCAGCCCCGCGTCGTCGAGGTAGCGGACGACCGTCGGCGATCCGGGGGCGAGCGATGTCTTCACCCACGGTGGCGTGCGCAGCCCGCGCTCGACCGCCGCCCGCGCCAGCAGGCCGGCCCCGACCATGACCGCGGGGTTGGAGGTGTTGGTGCAGCTGGTGATCGCGGCGATCACGACGTGCCCGTCGGTGAGGTCGAACGAGCCCCGCGCCGTGCTGACCGGCACGACGCGCTCCACCGGTGCGTCGTACCGGGCGCCGCCTGCATCCACCTCCAGCGGGAGCGATGCCACCGGGTCGTCGGCGTCGAGCGCCGGCGGGTCGCTGGCGGGAAACGACTGCGCGGACGCGTCGTCGGCCGATGCCGCCCTGACGTGGGCAGGGGTGCGGTTGCTGGGCACGCCGGGGCGACGCGTACGGATGGCGCGATCGATCTCCGACGGGTCCGACGTGGCCTGTGCGACCGCTGCGACGGCCGCGGCCACCCGGCCCGGCACCTCGGCCAGCGGCACGCGCTGCTGAGGTAGCGACGGGCCCGCGAGGCAGGGTTCGACCTCGTCGAGCCGGACCACCAGCCCGTCGGCGAAGCGGGACGGGGCGTCGCTGCGCCACAGGCCCTGGTGGCGGGCGTAGGCCTCGACGAGTGCGACGTGGCCGGGATCGCGCCCGGTGCGGTGGAGGTAGGCGACGGTCTCGTCGTCGATCGGGAACATGGCGGCCGTGGACCCGTACTCGGGCGACATGTTCGAGATCGTGGCCCGGGCCTCGGCGGGCAGGGCGGCGACGCCCGGGCCGTGGAACTCGACGAACCGTCCCACGACGCCGTGGGCGCGCAGCGCCTCGGTGATGGTCAGGACGAGGTCCGTCGCCGTCACGCCGGCACGGAGCTCGCCCGCCAGCTCGACGCCCACGATCCCGGGCACCGCCACGGACACCGGCTCGCCGAGCATCGCGGCCTCCGCCTCGATGCCGCCGACGCCCCATCCCAGCACGCCGAGGCCGTTGACCATCGTCGTGTGCGAGTCGGTGCCGACCAGCGTGTCGGGGCACACCGTGCCATCGCGGTCCTCCCGCACCACGGTCGCCAGGCGCTCGAGGTTGACCTGGTGGCAGATCCCGGCGCCGGGGCCGAGCACCTCGAACCCCGGGAACGTCTGCCGGCCCCACTCGAGGAAGTCGTAGCGTTCGGCGTTGCGCTCGCGCTCGACCATCTCGTTGGCGGTGAGCGAATCGGCGGAGCCGGCCGAGTCGACCGACACCGAGTGGTCGATCACGAGGTCGACCGGCACCTCCGGGCGGACCCGTCGGGGATCGCCGGTCAGCTCGCCGACGGCGTCTCGCACAGCAGCGAGGTCGGCGATCGCGGGCACGCCGGTGAAGTCCTGCATCAGCACACGACCGGGATGGAGCGGCACGTCGACCACCGCCTCGGAGGTCGCCCCGTCGACGAGCGCCCGCACGACGTCGGCGACCTCGCCCGACCCGTCGTCGTGACGGAGCACGTCGTCGATCAGGACGCGGGTCGTCACCGGCAGCTCGCCGGCGCTGGGCACCTCCTCGGCGAGGCGCTGCAGGCTCCGCACGCGACGAGGGCGACCGGCGAGATCGATCTCCAGATCGGTGCCGAACGTGTCGGCTCCTCTCCCGGTCGCGATCCCCGTCATCGGACCCCCTCCGGTCGCTCGGTCCAGCCGGGCCCGCATCGGGCCACGCTCGGCCGGACGAGGCGGAGCACCGGCCCACCGACCCGCTCGGCGAGGACCGTCGACGGGGATGCCCTGCTCCACGAGCGGACGAACGGCATGGCTTCCTCCGGAATGGGCGTGTCACGGTGGCTACCCACCCGTGAGGCCGAGATTCCCGGGGCGCCGCGAATCCCCCGATGGACGGCGCCTGGACGGAGCGTCAGGAGGCCCGACGGGAGCGCCAGGAGGCCCGACCGAGCGTCAGGAGGCCCGACCGAGCGTCAGGAGGCCCGAAAAGAGCGTCAGGAGGCCCGACGCAGCGCCCGGACGAGCGCCCGAGCCTGCGCCACGCAGAACTCGCGTGACACCGGCGCCCGCACCGCCATGCGGTCGAAGGCGTGGAACCCGCCGTCCACCACGTCGACGTCGCAGGGCACTCCGGCGGCTCGCAACCGCTCGGCGTAGGTCAGGTCCTCGTGGAGGAAGAGGTCGAGCGTCCCGACGCCGATCCACGCGGGCGCCAGTCCGGAGAGGTCCTCGCAGCGGGCCGGCACCGCCGGGGCGGTGAGGCCGTCGGACCCGGGCTCGGCGCCCAGGTACGACGCCCACCCGTAGTGGTTCGACCGGTTGCCCCAGAGGCGGAAGCCCGTCTCGTCGACGTCCTCGCGCAGCACCGTCCGGTCGTCGAGCATGGGATAGGTGAGCAGCTGCAGCGCCGGGCTGACCACGCCGCGGTCCCTGGCCATGATGGCGAGCCCGGCCGCCAGCCCTCCGCCCGCGCTGGCGCCACCGACGGCGACGCGATCTGCGTCGACCTCGTCGAGCCCGGCCAGCCAGACCAGCGCGGCGTGGCAGTCCTCGAGCGGCGCGGGGAACGGGTGGTCCGGCGCGAGGCGGTAGTCCACCGAGGCCACCACCAGGCCGAGACCCCGGGCCAGGAGCCGGCAGAGGTCGTCGTCCTGCGAGGCGCTCCCGATCACGTAGCCCCCGCCGTGGATCCAGAGCAGTGCCGGCCGCGGCCCGGTCGCCGGTTCCGGTGGGCGATGCACCCGCACCGACCACGCACCGCCGTCGACGTCGGCACCGACGACCACCTCGACACCCTGACCCGCAGCGGGGCTGCCCATGCCGAGTCCCCACCGCTCGCTTCCGTCCTGGAACCGTCGGGCGCGCCGCCGCACGCCGGGGGGCACCGGT
>JAEZAI010000263.1 GCA_023427825.1 Actinomycetes bacterium | reverse complement strand
TCCACGTCGGTGTCGAACACCACCGCCGAGCAGCACTCGTCGTGATCGACAAGACAAGAGCCGACGTCTTCATCGACAACGAACTCGTCCGCCACCTCGAACTCGACCGCTCCCGCCTCTACCAACCGTCCGGCCGGCCACGAGGCGGACCCCGAAAGCGCCCCCTACCATCCTGACTGTCCACGATGTCTCGCGACATACCTGTCAACGATGTTGCGCGACACAACAGCACCCGATCGGGTGCCGCACCGGGAACAAAGGCGGGTGTAGTGGAGGGCGATGGGGGTACCGTCGTCCATGGGTCGCCGGGGGGTCGGTGGCCCGAGCGGGCAGCATCGATCCGACAGCGCGGCCCGGACAACAGGACAAGGGGGTCCCATGTCCACGATCACCACCTCGGACCGCGCTGGGTCCGGGCCCAGGGAGCTCGACCGCGTCGTCGTGCGGTTCGCCGGTGATTCCGGCGACGGGATGCAGCTCGTCGGCGACCGCTTCACCGAGCTCTCCGCGCTCTTCGGCAACGACCTGGCGACGTTGCCGAACTATCCGGCCGAGATCCGCGCCCCCGCCGGCACCGTGGCGGGGGTGTCGTCGTTCCAGGTGCACATCTCCGACACCGACATCGTCACGCCGGGCGACTCGCCCAACGTGCTGGTGGCCATGAACCCTGCGGCGCTGCTGGCCAACGTCGGCGACCTGTCGCCGGGATCCACGATCATCGTGAACTCGGACGCGTTCGACGAGCGCGACCTCACCAAGGCGGGCTACCTGGAGAACCCGCTGGTGGACGGCTCGCTCGAGCGCTTCACCGTGCACCAGGTGCCGATGACCTCGATCACGCTCACCGCCACGTCGGAGCTCGGCGTGAAGCGGCGCGACGCCGAGCGCTCCAAGAACTTCTTCGCGCTGGGGTTGATCTGCTGGATGTACACGCGCCCGCTGCAGCCGTTGATCGACTGGGTCGAGCACAAGTACGACGCCCGGCCGCTCGTGCGCGACTCCAACCTGGCCGCGCTGCGGGCCGGACGGAACTTCGGCGAGACGGCCGAGCTGTTCGACCATCCCTACTCGGTGGCGCCGGCGCCCCTGCCGCCGGGGACGTACGCGAACGTCAACGGGAACACCGCGCTGGCGTGGGGCCTGATCGCCGCCGCCGAGCTGTCCGGGCTGCAGCTCGTCTACGCCAGCTACCCGATCACCCCGGCGTCGGACATCCTCCACGAGCTGAGCCGCCGCAAGAACTTCGGCGTGCGAACCATGCAGGCCGAGGACGAGATCGCCGCGGCGTCGATCGCGATCGGCGCGGCCTTCTCCGGGGCGCTGGCCGTCACCGGCACGTCGGGCCCGGGACTGGACCTCAAGGCCGAGGCCATCGGGCTGGCGATCAGCCTGGAGCTGCCGATGATCATCGTCGACGTCCAGCGTGCGGGGCCGTCGACGGGTATGCCCACCAAGACCGAGCAGACGGACCTGCTCGCCGCGCTGCACGGCCGCCACGGGGAGTCCCCGCTGCCGATCGTCACGGCGAAGTCGCCCGCGCACTGCTTCGACGCCGCCATCGAGTCGGCCCGCCTGGCGCTGCGGTACCGCACGCCGGTGATCCTGCTGACCGACGGCTACCTCGCCAACGGCGCCGAACCGTGGCTCCTGCCCGACGTGGCCGACCTGCCCGACCTGTCGGTCGAGTTCGCCACGGCGACCAACCACAAGGAACCCGACGGGCGCGACACGTTCTGGCCGTACCTGCGCGACCCCGAGACGCTGGCGCGGCCCTGGGCGCTGCCCGGCACGCCGGGCCTCCAGCACCGCATCGGCGGCATCGAGAAGCAGGACGGCTCGGGCAACATCAGCTACCAGCCCGACAACCACGAGCACATGGTCCGGTTGCGCCAGGCGCGCGTGGACGGCATGGCCGCCGACATCCCCGGCGTCATGCTCGACGAGGAGGACGGTGCCGAGCTGCTGGTCATCGGCTGGGGATCCACATGGGGTGCGATCACTGCCGGCGTCCGACGGCTCCGACGATCCGGTCACCGGGTGTCGCAGGCGCACCTCGTGCACGTGAACCCGTTCCCCGCCGACCTGGGCGACGTGCTCGGTCGCTATCCAAAGGTCCTGTGCCCCGAGCTCAACCTGGGGCAGCTGACCGGACTGCTGCGTGATCGGTACCTGATCGACGTGCGCAGCTTCACCAAGGTGGCGGGCCTGCCGTTCGCGGCCGGCGAGATGGAGGCGCGGATGCTGGCGGAGCTGGACCGATGAGCGCGACCAACGGACACGGGACGAACGGTCACGGGAGCGCCGGCAACGGTGCGGCCACGGGTGCTCCGGGCACGCCGATCTCGCTCGGTCGCAAGGACTTCATGTCGGACCAGGAGATGCGGTGGTGCCCGGGCTGCGGCGACTACGGCATCACCGCGGCGCTGCAGTTGATGCTCCCCGACATCGGCGTGCCGCCCCACGAGCTGGTGTTCGTCTCGGGCATCGGCTGCGCCGCCCGGCTGCCGTACTACATGAACACCTACGGCATCCACTCGATCCACGGCCGGGCGCCGGCGGTGGCCACCGGCGTGGCCATGACGCGGCCGGACCTGTCCGTGTGGGTCATCGGTGGCGACGGCGACATGCTCTCGATCGGGGCCAACCACCTGCTGCAGGCGCTGCGCCGCAACGTGGACCTCAAGATCCTGATGTTCAACAACCAGATCTACGGCCTCACGAAGGGCCAGTACTCACCCACGTCGGAGATCGGCAAGATCACCAAGTCGACGCCGTTCGGGTCGATCGACCAGCCGTTCAACCCGGTGTCGGTGGCGCTCGGGGCCGAGGCCACGTTCGTGGCCCGGACGCACGAGGCGGACCGGGGCCACATGCAGGAGGTGTTCCGGCGCGCCTACGAGCACAGTGGCGCTGCGTTCGTCGAGGTGTACCAGAACTGCAACGTCTTCAACGACGGCGCGTTCGACGACGTGATGGCCAAGGAGCGGCGCGCCGACATGATGATCCCGCTCCGGCACGGTGAACCGATCCGGTTCGGCGCCGAGGGCGAGTTCGGCGTCTTCCAGAACGAGTACGCGGAGCTCTTCGTCGGCCGGATCGCCGAGCTCGGGGCGGACGACCCGCACGGCCAGCTGGTCGTGCACGA
>JAEZAI010000448.1 GCA_023427825.1 Actinomycetes bacterium | reverse complement strand
CCTGCTGCCGGCGCTCCACCTCGTGGACGACGGCGACGAGCAGCTCGTCGCGCGACCCGAAGTGGTGCAGGAGCATGCGGTGGCTCGTGCCCACCGCCTTCGCCAGGGTCCGCAGGCTGGTGTCCGCCAGGCCGTGGCGCCCGCCGTACTCGATGACCGCGTCCAGCAGCCGGTCGCGCGGAGCGGCCGGCGTCGCGCCGGTCGCGGCGTCGCGTCGCCGGTCGGTCTCGGCGGTCTCGACGGTCTCGACGGTGCCGCTTCCCGGCTCGACGGTGTCGGATGACATGTACCAAATGGTACATGTCCGTGGTAGTGTCGGCGGCATGGAGTACGAGCGCAGCATCCGGATCGACGCGCCGGCCTCGGTCGTGTGGCAGGTGATGTCGGACGTCGAGCGGTGGCACACGTGGACCGCGTCGATCGAGTCGATCTCGATCACGGACGCGGGGTCAGCAGCACCCGGCGCGCCGCTCGGCCGGGGCGGCTCGGCCGAGGTCCGCCAACCCGGGTTCCCCAAGGCGAGCTGGACGGTGAGCGAGTGGCGGCCGGGCGAGTCGTTCACGTGGGAGTCGGCCGCCCCGGGCGTGCGGTCCACCGGCATCCACGCCGTCGCCGCCGACGGCGCAGGTGCCAGCACCGCCACGCTGACGATCCGCCAGACCGGTCCCATCGGCGCGCTCGTCGGGCTGCTGGCAGGCAGGAAGTCACGTCGCTTCGTGGACATGGAGGCCGAGGGCCTCAAGGCCCGCTCCGAGGAGCTGGCCCGCAGCGACGCGGCCTGAGGCCGCCGGTCAGTTCACCTGGCGCTCCCGCCCCTCCCAGTACGGGGCGCGGAGCTTGTACTTCTGCAGCTTCCCGGTGGCCGTGCGCTCCAGCGCGTCACGCACCTCCACCGAGGTGGGGCACTTGTAGTGGGCCAGCAGCTCCCGGCAGTGCGCGATCAGCACCGACTGCACCTCCGCCGGGTCGGATGCCGCGGTGGCAGCCAGGTCCGACGACGGGTCGAGCACGACGAGCGCGGTCACGGTCTCGCCCCACTTCTCGCTGGGGATCCCGATCACCGCCGCCTCGGTCACCGCCGGGTGCGAGAACAGCGCGTCCTCCACCTCGATCGAGCTCACGTTCTCGCCGCCGGAGATGATCACGTCCTTCTTGCGGTCGACGATCGTGACGTAGCCCTCGTCGTCGATCACGCCGCCGTCGCCGGTGTGGAACCAGCCGCCCTCGAGGGCCTCCGCCGTGGCGTCCGGCTGCTCCCAGTAGCTCTTGAGGATCACGTTGCCCTGCGCCAGCAGCTCGCTCTCCTCGTCGGTGCGGATGCGGATGCCGAGTGCGGGCGCGCCGGCGCGGACCAGCTTGCGCGCCCGACCGGCCGGGTCGAGGTCGTCCCACTCCTCCCGCCGCCGGTTCATGGTGAGCAGCGGCGCGGTCTCGGTGAGCCCGTAGATCTGGATGAACTCCCACCCGAGCTCGGTCTCGACGCGCTCGATGATCGCGGTCGGCGGTGGCGCCCCGGCGACCACGATGCGCACGCGGCCGCGGCCGGGGATCTCGCCGTCCCAGTCCGCTGCGGCCTCCAACGTCATGGCCACCACCGCCGGCGCGCCGCACATCAGCGTCACGCCGTGCTCGTCGACCCGCCGGAGGATCTCGGCGCCGTCGACCTTGCGGAGCACGATCTGGCGCACGCCCATGCCGGCGGTGGCGAACGGCATGCCCCAGCCGTTGCAGTGGAACATCGGCAACGTGTGCAGGTAGACGTCGCGGTCGTCGACGCCGGCCTGCCAGCCGAACGTCGCGGCGTTGATCCACAGGTTCCGGTGCGTCATCTCCACGCCCTTGGGCCGGGCGGTGGTGCCGGAGGTGTAGTTGATCGTCGCGGTGGCGTCCTCGTCGGGCTCCCACGGCGCCGCCTCGAGGTCGTGGCGGTAGAGGAGCTCGTCGGTCTCGGTCCCGATCGTGAACTTCTTCGGCGCCGTCACGGCGCCGAGCGCATCCTCCAGCTCCGGGTCGACCAGGAGCACGTCCGCGCCGGAGTGCTCGACGATGTAGGACACCTCGGCCGGGGACAGCCGGAAGTTCACCGGTACGGCGATGCGGCCCGACGCCGGGGCGCCGTAGAGCAGCGTGAGCAGCCGCGCCGAGTTCTGCGAGACCATCGCCACGCGACCGCCCTGCGGCACGCCGAGCGACTCGAGGCCGGCGGCGAGCGCCCGCGAGCGGTCCGCCAGCGCGGCGTAGGTCAGGGGCCCGCCGTCGGCGGCCAGCAGCGGCGGCGCCGGCTGGTCGTGCTCGTCGACCACGCCGACGCGTCGGCCGTACACGATCTCGGCGCGGTCGATGTGGTCGCGGACGGTCAGCGGCACCTTCATCTGGACTCCCTCCCGTGTCGCCCCGCGGCGCTCGTCATCGGTTCGTGTCGGTCATGGGTTCGTGGCCCGGCCGTAGGAGAAGTAGGACCACGGCTTCGGTCCCTGGACGTACTTCGCCGTCACCTCGACGTCGGTGAAGCCGGCCCGGCCGAGCAGGTCGGAGACGTCACGGGTGAGGTGGCACCCGCCGGCGAAGCGGCGCTGCCACGGCTCGATGCGCACCTGCCAGCGCGCCACGCCGGGATCGGGCGCGGCGCCGTGCTCGAGCACGTGGAGCTGGGCACCCGGCTTCAGGACCCGGCGCAGCTCCGCCAGGGCCAGCATCGGGTCCGGGATCGTGCAGAGCGTGAACGTGGACAGTCCGGCGTCGCAGCTGTCGTCCGCGAGCGGGATGCGCTGGCCGTCCAGGCCGATGTGCTCGACCGGCACGGTGCTGGCGTCGATCCGCTTCCGGGCGAGCTCGCGCGAGCGCAGCGACGGCTCGACCGCCCAGACCTTGGTGACAGCGGCAGGGTAGAGCGGCACGTTGAGCCCGGTGCCGAACCCGATCTCGACCACGTCGCCGTGCAGGCCCTCGATCGCCTTCGCCCGGTACCGCTCCATGCCCTTGGAGCCGCACGTCAGGTCCACCAGCCGGGGGAGCACGCGGTCCTCGTAGACACCCACGTCGCGACCCTACGGGAACGACACGTGCCTCCGCCGGGGTGCCGGCCCCACCGCATGACGGCGGGCGGCGTCGGGTCCCGGCAGACTGACCCGACATGGACCACCACGCCTCCCGCAGCACACGGCGGACACTCGCTCTGGCCGCGACCGCCGTGCTCGCCGCGGCCTCGCTGCTGGCGGCGTGCTCCGGCGACGGATCCGACGACGACGCCGCGACCTCCACGGAACCCGCCGTCCCGACGACCGGCGAGGTGGTCGAGCTGCGGCCCCTCGGCGTGGAGGACCAGCGGATCGTGGACGACCGTGGACGGCAGGTCCTGCTCCGCGGCGCCAACGTGAACGCGCTCGGCGAGTACGCGCAGGCGGACCCCGACACCGATCCGACCGCACCGGTCACCGACGACGACTGGGACGCGATGGCCGCGAACGGCTTCTCGGTCGTGCGGCTGATCATGTCGTGGTCGCTGCTGGAGCCCGAGCGCGGCACGATCGACCGCGAGTACCTCGCCCGCGTGCGCGACGCCGTGTCGGACGCGAACGAGCGCGGCATCTACGTGGTGCTCGACGTGCACCAGGACGCGTGGGGCATGTCGTCCGCGACACCCGACGGGACCGCGTGCCCGGCGGGGACCGAGCCGTCGATCGGCTGGGACGGCGCGCCCGGGTGGGCCACGATCACCGACGGCGCCACCACCTGCCGCGAGCCCGGGAGCGAGCGGGAGACCGCCCCGGCGGTGCAGGCGGCGTTCGCCAACTTCTACGCCGACACCGACGACATCGCCGGCCGGCTGACCGAGGTGTGGGCGGAGGTGGCGACGGAGTTCTCGGACGTGCCCGGCGTCGCCGGCTACGACCTGATCAACGAGCCCAACTCGGTGCCGCCCCGTGAGCAGAACCAGGTCGCCTACAGCCAGTGGATGCAGCGGACGATCCAGGCGATCCGGACCGCAGAGCAGGGCGCCGCCGCCGAGGCCGGCGTCGACGTCCGACCCAAGCCGGTGTTCGCCGAGCCGCTGCAGCTGTACCCGCTGCCGTACAACGCGCTGCTGTCCGAGTACGTGCACGACTCCGACCTGGTCTTCGCTCCGCACAACTACGCGGAGTCGATCAACGACATCCTCACGGTCGAGCAGACCTTCGCCGTCGACCAGCAGGGGGCCGACGACCTGAAGGCCGCGCTGTGGATCGGCGAGTACGGGTTCTGGGACACGGACCCCGCGACGCTCGAGGTCGCCACCCGCTACGCCGCCGAGGAGGATCGGCGGGTGCTCGGCGGCACCTGGTGGCAGTGGCGCCAGACGTGCGGTGACCCGCACTCGGTCGGCGGCCCCGGGCTGCCCGCGACCGCGGACCAGATCCACCTGATCGGCCGGGACTGCACGGCCGACGACGGCGGCTTCGTCACCGACATCGGGCCGACCGCAGAGTTCCTCCGCATCCTCGGCCGTGCCTATCCGCGCGCCGCGCCGGGTCACGTCACGGCGCTCACGAGCGAGCCCGGATCGGGTGGGATCTCGGTCTCGGGCTCGGCGGCCGATGCCGGCGGCCAGCTCGTCGTGTGGGTTCCCGCCGTCGGGGGGTCGGCCGGGGCCGGACCGCGCACGACGACCGGTCTGGAGGGCGTCGACCTCACGACCGTGCAGGGCGGGCGGATCCTCACTGCGTCGGCCACCGGCGGTGACTGGACGCTGGTCGTCGCATGACGGGCGCGCCCGGGCCGGGATCGTCGCCCGGTGGCGGGGTCGCCCCGCCGGTGACCGCACCGGCCGGCTGGACGGTCGAGTCGGCCCGGGGGCTCGGCCCGTTCACCACGCGCGTCGAGTACGAACTGGCCGACGGCACGCACCGCGTCTGGCGGTCGCGCGACCACCGCAAGGGCCTGGACCGGCCGGGCGTCCCGCGGCGCACGTGGTGGATTGCGGTGCTGTTCTGCATCGGCTCCACCTGCTTCACCGTCGGCCCGCTGCCGGTGTACGAGCAGTGGGTCGGACCGCGCTGGGTGGGCCTCACGTTCTTCGTGGGGTCGATCTTCTTC
>JAEZAI010000059.1 GCA_023427825.1 Actinomycetes bacterium | reverse complement strand
GGCCGGTGAGGAACTGGTTGACGCCGGTGACGCCGGTGAGCGCCCGGTCGACCGTGTCGGTCAGGCGGTCGGACTCCTCGGAGAAGCGGTCGTAGGCCTCGGCGAGCGGCGCGACCAGGCCCTCCTTGGGGCCGAGGTCCAGGTCGTCGACCGCACCGGACAGCTCGGCGAGCACGGCCTGGGTGAGCCGGCCCGCCGCGAGCCGGGCCTCGGGGGTGGTCGTGTCCTGCGCGGCGACCTCGCTCAGCGCCTCGAACGCCGTGAGCGACGCGTCCGTGGTCGTGGCGGCGGCGCCGCTGAGCGCGGACATGGACCGGATCTGGCGGCCGAGGACGGGCACGACCTTCCATGGCGCGACCAGCGGCGAGTCGGCGGCGTCGTGCGCCGAGCGGAAGGCCTCGGTCGCGGTCCGCAGCTCCTTCTGGACCGCGACGGTGTCGGGGTCGTCGGGACTGCCGACGGAGTCGACGAACGAGCTGAGGTCGCCGGTGGACAGGTCGCTGACGCGCTGCATGGCGTCCACGCCCCGCTTGGCGTCCGCCGCCGCGGTCACCAGCCGGAACGCCACGAACCCGAGCCACAGCACCAGCAGCGCGACGAGCACGCCGACGACCGTGGGCCAGCGCCGCCTGCGCCGCCGGGCGGTGGGGGTGGCCGCGACCGGTCCGTCGTCCTCCGGGAGCTCGTCGTCGGGGGCATCGGGCACGAGGACCCACGATATCGACGGCCGTCGCCCGACCGGTCCGCGGCGGACGGGCCGGTCCGCCGTGCCGACCGGTCCGCGGGGAACGGGCTTCGGGTGCGCTCCGGTCCGGTCACTAGTGTCGGGGGCCGAATGGAGTCACGCATCACCACAGACGACGTCGCCAAGGTCGCCCGGCTGGCCCGCCTCCGGCTGACCGACGACGAGCTCGATCGCTTCACCCACCAGCTGTCGGACATCCTCGACCACGCGGCCGACATGGAGGCGCTCGACCTGGACGACGTGGAGCCCATGGCCCGGCCCGTGCCGCTCAGCAACGTGCTGCGCGCCGACGAGCCCGGCGAGCCGCTCGAGCGCGACCAGGTGCTGGCCGCCGCGCCCGCCGCCGAGGACGGCCAGTTCCGCGTCCCGCCCGTGCTGGGGGAGGCACCGTGAGCGCCCCGTCCGCACCGCTGCGCTCCGCCGCGGACATCGCCGCGGGCGTCCGCGCCGGTGAGCTCAGCGCGGTCGAGGTCCTGGACGACCACCTGGCGCGCATCGCCCTGCGCGAGTCCGAGCTGCACGCCTTCAACCACCTGACCGAGGAGGCGGCCCGTGCGACCGCCGCCGAGATCGACCGGCGCGTCGCCGCCGGCGAGGACCCGGGCCCGCTGGCCGGCGTGCCCATCGCGATCAAGGACAACCTCTGCACCGAGGGCGTCCCCACCACCTGCTCGTCGAAGATCCTCGAGGGCTGGCTGCCGCCGTACACCGCCACGGTGGTCAGCCGGCTGGCCGGCGCTGGGGCGATCGGCATCGGCAAGACCAACCTGGACGAGTTCGCCATGGGCTCGTCCACCGAGAACTCGGCGTTCGGCCCCACCCTGAACCCGCACGACCCCACCCGGGTGCCGGGCGGGTCGTCCGGCGGGTCGGCCGCCGCGGTGGCGGCCGGGTTCGCCCCGCTCGCGCTCGGCTCCGACACCGGTGGTTCCATCCGCCAGCCCGCGTCGCTCTGCGGCGTGGTCGGCGTGAAGCCCACGTACGGGACCGTCTCCCGCCTCGGCCTCGTCGCCTTCGGCTCGTCGCTCGACCAGGTCGGGCCGTTCTCCACGACGGTCGCCGACGCCGCGCTCACGCTCGAGGTCATGGGCGGTCACGACCCCGGCGACTCCACGTCGCTGCCCCAGGCCTTCCCGTCGGTGTCGGACCACCTGGACGACGGGGTCGGCGGACTGCGGGTGGGCATCGTCACCGAGATGATGGGCGAGGGGATCGCCCCCGACGTCGCCGCCCGGGTGCGGGCCGCGGCCGACGCGCTGACCGCCGCCGGCGCCACGGTCGAGGAGGTGTCGGTCCCGGCCGTCGCGTTCGGCCTCTCGGCCTACTACCTGGTGGCCCCGGCGGAGGCGAGCTCCAACCTGGCCCGCTACGACGGCGTCCGCTACGGGCTCCGGATCGAGGCGGCCACCGCCGGCGAGATGATGGAGGCCACCCGCACCGCCGGCTTCGGCGACGAGGTGAAGCGCCGCATCATGCTCGGCACCTACGCCCTGTCGGCCGGCTACTACGACGCCTTCTACGGCAAGGCGCTCAAGGTCCGGACGCTGATCCGCCGGGACTTCGACGCCGCCTACGAGCGCTTCGACGTGCTGCTGTCGCCCACGTCGCCGACCACGGCCTTCCCGTTCGGCGACAAGACGGCTGACCCCCTGCAGATGTACCTGAACGACGTCTGCACGATCCCCACCAACCTGGCCGGTCACCCCGCCATGTCCGTTCCGTTCGGCGTCGGCGACGACGGCATGCCGGTCGGCGTGCAGGTCCTGGCGCCGGCGCTCGGCGAGGTGGCCATGTTCCGCACCGCCGCCGTCCTGGAGGGCGCAGCGCCGGCCGGCCCTCCCGCCACCGCTGGCCCGTCCGCCGCTGGCATTGCATCGACCGAGGGGAGCCCCTCATGAGCGACTTCGACCACGACAACTGGGAGATCGTGATCGGGCTCGAGGTGCACACCGAGCTCGCCACCCGCACCAAGCTCTTCTCGTCGGCCGTCAACCACTTCGGCGGCGAGCCCAACACGCACATCGACCCGCTCACGCTCGGGCTCCCGGGATCGCTGCCGGTGCTCAACGAGCAGGCGGTGGAGCTGGCGATCCGGGTGGGCCTCGCCCTGAACTGCACGGTCCAGCGCTCGATCTTCGCCCGGAAGAACTACTTCTATCCGGACCAGCCGAAGAACTACCAGATCTCGCAGTACGAGCTGCCGATCAACGCGGAGGGCTGGCTGGAGCTGCCGTCGGGCAAGCGCGTCGGCATCGAGCGGGCGCACCTGGAGGAGGACACCGGCAAGTCCACCCACATCGGCGGTGGCGGCCGGATCCACGACGCGCAGTACTCGCTGGTCGACCTCAACCGGGCCGGCGTGCCGCTGCTCGAGATCGTCGGCCGTCCCGACCTGCGCTCCGCCGAGGACGCCAAGGCGTACGTCGCGGAGCTGCGCGCCATCCTCGTCGCCGTCGGCGCGTCCGACGGGAAGATGGAGGAGGGCTCGCTGCGCGTCGACTGCAACGTGTCGGTGCGCCGTCGTGGCGAGACCGAGTTCGGCACCCGCTGCGAGATCAAGAACATCAACTCGCTGCGGTCCATGGGCAGGGCCATCGAGTACGAGGCGGCCCGCCAGGTGGACCTGATCACCTCCGGCGAGGGCGTGGTGCAGCAGACGCGGCACTGGAACGACACCGAGGGGCGCACGACGCTCCTGCGCTCCAAGGAGGACGCAGACGACTACCGCTACTTCCCCGACCCCGACCTGGTCGAGATCGACCCGGGCGAGGAGTGGATCGAGCGGGTGCGGTCCGAGCTGCCGATGCTGCCGTCGGAGCGCCGCCACCGCCTGGCCGAGGCGTCGGGCTCCGAGCTGGAGCAGACCGCGCTGATCGTGGAGCGCGGCCTGGACGAGCTGTGCCTGGCCACCATCGACCTCGGTGCGGACCCGGCACGTGTGCTGACCCACGCCGAGCACAACATGGCCGACGAGCGGTCGCTCCAGGTCACGCCCTCGGCGTTCGCCGAGCTGGTCGGCATGGAGGTCGACGGCAAGCTGACCGCCACGCAGACCAAGCAGGTGCTCGCCGAGATGATCGAGACCGGCGACGCTCCGGCCGACATCGCCAAGCGCAACGGCTTCGAGGCCATGGACACCGGCGCGCTGGAGTCCGTGGTCGACGAGCTCATCGCGTCGCACCCAGACGAGTGGCAGCGCTTCTGCGACGGCGACGGCAAGGTCACCGGGTTCTTCGTCGGCCAGGTCATGAAGGCGACGCAGGGCAAGGCCGACGGCAAGGCCGTCACCGCGCTCCTCAACTCCCGCAAGGGCTGAGCTCGCCCGGCCTGACCCCGAACCCGTCCCGAGCTCGGGACGCGTCGCGCCCACATCGGGAGCGACGCGTCCCCAGCCCCGGCGGGGTGCGGCGAGCCCTGAACTTGGGACGTGCGGCGCCCACATCGGGCGCGACGCGTCCCGAGTCCAGCAG
>JAEZAI010000634.1 GCA_023427825.1 Actinomycetes bacterium | reverse complement strand
GCTCGGATATGTGTATACGAGACAGCGGGACGGCCCGCGTCCGTCAGCAGCGCCCGGCGCCGCAGCACCTCCGCGAGGTCCGGTCGGTCGACGCCCGTGGGGCCGTCCGCCTGGATCGATGACTCCGGGCCGGCCGCAGCCGCGCGGAGTCGGGCGACCACCGCGCCCGTAGCCACGTCGTCGCCCGGTCCGACGGTCACCTCGTCCACGATCCCGTCGAACGGCGCCTCGACCGGGTGCTCGGTCTTCATGCTCTCGAGCACCACGACCGCCGCCCCGGCCCGCACGGGGGTGCCCGCGGCCACGGTCACCGTGCACACGCCGGCGACGTGGGCCCGCAGCTCGGTCGAGGGATCCGTCGTGCGCTCGTCCGCTGGTGCCGTCACCCGGCGCAGCGTATTCAGCGCGCCGGGTGGAACCTGTGTCCTCCGTCGGTAGCGTCGCCGCCATGTCGACGATCCGCCGCTGCATCACCACCGCCGGGGCCCTCCTGGTGGTGACCGCACCGCTCGCCGCCTGTTCCGACGACGAGAGCGCGTCCACCACGACCACGCCGGAGAAGGTGACCACCACGAGCGCCGCGACCGGCGAGGATGGCGAGGTGATCACCGCCTCCGGTCCCGTGGCGCTCGCCGTCGGCGAGCGAGCCACGATCGAGCTCGACGGCAACGTGACGACCGGGTACTCGTGGACGATCACGACGCAGCCCGACCCGGCCGTCGTCCGGGTGGTGTCGGACGAGTACGTCGGACCGGGCGACGGCGCACCGACCGGGCAGGGCGGTCAGCAACGGGTCGTGCTCGAGGGTGTGGCGGCCGGGACCACCACCATGACGATGTCCTACGCCCGTCCCTGGGAGACCGACGTGCCGCCGACCGAGACCGCCACCTTCGACCTCACCGTCGGCTGAGCGGGAGCGGGCGGTCGCGCCACGCGCTGCTCGCCGTCGCTCCCCGCCACGTCGAGCTCACTCCGCCCGGTCCCAGCCCATCGCCCTGGCGTCGGGCCGGCGGACGTCGAGCAGGCCGTTGATCCAGTCCCGGAACGCCAGGTCCGACTCCAGGAACTCCACGCCGTAGACACGCCACTCCTCGTCGCCGAAGTCGCCGATCCGTCGGATGCGGACGAGCGCGTCGGCACTGTCCAGCCGGATGGCGACGGCTCGCCCGACGCGCAGGTCGGGCGACGCCGGCGCCACGATGGCCGCGCCGCTGACCGAGACGTCGAGCAGGCGGCCGATCTCGGGCGGTCGAGGCTTGTCGCGCAGGCGGCCGGGGATGATCTCGTCGACGCGCCAGGAGATGAGCACCTCTCCCAGCGGGAGCCGCTCACCGAGGCGCCGACCGGTGTGGATGGGGATCTGTGGGCCAGCCATCACTCCCTCACATCGGCCCGGCGCCGCGCCCGCTGAAGGAATGCTGAGCCGCCTTCACGGGGGATCGTGCTCGCCCCCGAGGGAAGCGTCGGAGCGATCCGATGACCGATCAGTTGCGCATCGACAGGACGAGGGCGTCACGAGGGGACGCGGAGCCGGTCAGGGTCGCCTGGTACGCGGCGACGACCTCGTCGGCGCCGGAGGCGGTGCGGACCCGGAGCCAGCCGGCCATCAGCTCACCGAACGAGCGCCAGCCCCCGGCCAAGGCGGACTCGACCGCCGCGGGACCGGCGCTGGCACGGAGGCGGTCGGCCGCCTCGGGCGCGAAGAAGAACGTCCGCGGCGGGCCCGGCAGGTCGGCGGTGTCGACCGGCTCGGCCTGCCAGTGCGTCGCTCCGACGATCGCGCTGTGCACCAGCGAGTCGCCGAGGCGGCGGTGCAGGTCCGCGACCACCTGGCCGTCGCCGCTCAAGTCGACGAGCGTGGTCGTGCCGATCGGGAGCGAGTGCGCCTCTTCGTACGGCAGCACCCGGTCGTAGCAGCCGACGGCCTGCACGTCGGCCACGTGGTCCGCCCGCGTCAGGCCCACCAGGGCGGGTCGGCGCGAGCGGGTCGAGATCAGGTGCGCGGTCCCCAGCGCGGTGCGCGACGAGGCGCTCGTCATCACCACCGCGTCGGCGCCGTGGTAGCCGTGCTCGGCCAGGTCGGCCTCGAGCAGGAAGGACGTGGTGAAGAGCGGTCGCAGCACCACTTCGAGCTCGGGACTCGGCGAGGCCGCAGCGAACGGGTCCACGTCCCTGCGGAGGTAGCGGTTGTAGACCGCAGCGCGGGCGGCGCGGTGCGGGCTGCCGTCGGTGAAGCCACGACGGTCGACCGCGGCGGGGGCGACGAGCAGGTGGGTGGCCATCGGGAGGAACCCGTAGAACTCGGTGTCCCCGGTCACCTCGGGGTGCGACGAGCTCAGCACGCGGGCGTGGCCCCAGACCGGGATGTGGCCCTGCCCGTCGGGCGCGGGGAAGAAGGACCAGTAGCCCATCGCGTCGCCGAACCCGGCGTACGTGATGTTGTTCGCCGACAGGCCGAAGCGCTCGACCGCCAGCAGCACGGACCCCTCCGGTGCGGTGGCGTCGTCGGAGAGGGCGAGCGGTCGGACCTCGGTGTGATGCAGGTCACTCAGGTCGACGACGAGGCTGGTTCCGAGCGTCATTCAGGGCGTTCTCCGGTCTCAGGGCGCCGGGATGGTGCGCCGTGGCCACCCAGACCCGGTCGGCTGTCGTGAGTCTGGGCGGCCGAGGGCGTAACCTAAACCGGTCCGACCACCCCGGGCCGCCGAAGGGCGCAGCACCCGGGGGTCGTCGCCCACGAAAGGAAGCGACGAACCGAACGCGTCCGACGCCGAACGGCGCCCACGGGTCCCCCGCCCGAGGCGACCTCCGCCCCCGTGGGCGGGCGGCTCGGACGGAGCGGGCGGCCGGGACCGAGAACCGACGCGACACAGCCGAGAGCACGAGACGAATCGAGGACGATCATGGGTGCCAGCCGAACCAGCTTCGCCAAGCTCCAGCGGGACCGGGCCAAGAAGGCCAAGGCAGCGGCCAAGCGGGAGCGCCGCCTGACGGGCGAGACCGAGGTCGACACCGAGGAGACGTCCACCGACGTCGAGGCCCTTCCCGAGGGCGAGGATCTCTCCGCCGACCAGCTGCTCCGCCTCGTCGAGGAGCTCCACGCGGACTTCGAGGCCAAGCGCATCGACTTCGACACGTTCGAGGAGCGCAAGATGGAGCTCTTCGCCCGGATCACGGTCGACTGAGCCCCACGGACGCGGTCGCCGGGTAGGTTGACGGCATGAGCCGAGC
>JAEZAI010000620.1 GCA_023427825.1 Actinomycetes bacterium | reverse complement strand
TGGCTGAGGATCGACGCCTTCATCTGCGCCGCTGCGTCGAAGATCTGCTCGGCGTAGCGGAGGTAGCCCTCACGGCCGAGGTGCACCATGGACGCCCACGTCGCCGCCAGCAGGCCGCCCGAGCGGGAGCCGTCCATGCCCGGCGAGCAGTACTTGCCGCCGGTCCAGTCGGTGCGGAAGAAGTACTGGCTGTTGCGGACCGCCGTGTCCCGGAACAGGCAGACCGACGTGCCCTTCACCGAGTAGCCGTACTTGTGCGTGTCGGCAGAGATCGTCGTCACGCCGGGGAGGCGGAAGTCGAACACCGGGATGCCCTCGACGCCGAGCTCCTGCCCGAACGGAAGGATGAAGCCGCCCAGGCACCCGTCGACGTGCAGGCCCACACCCCGCTCGACCGCGAGGTCGCTCAGCGCGGCGATGTCGTCGATGGTCCCGTAGGGGTAGTTGCCGGCGGAGCCCATGATGGCGATCGTGTTCTCGTCGATCAGCCCGGCGACCGAGTCGACGTCGACCTTCGTGGTGACCGGGTCGACCGTCGCCACCCGCAGCTCGATGCCGAACAGGTGGCACGCCTTGTCGAAGGCGGGGTGACCCGTCTCGGGCTTCACGAAGTTCGGCTGCGTGATGCCGCGCGTCTGACGGGCATGGTCGCGGTACGCGAGCACCGCGTGGGCGATCGACCCGGTGCCGCCGCTGGTCACCATCCCCGCCGGGTCGCCGTCGGTGATCGCCTCGGCGTGGAACAGGTCGAGCGCCATGGCGATGATCTCGCCCTCGAACCGCGTGGCGCTCGGGCACATGTCCCGCTGCAGCACGTTCACGTGGGCGAACAGGCCGAACGCCTGGGTGAGGAAGTCGTAGTGCGTGTGGTCACCGCAGTACATCGTCCCGGAGACCTTGCCGGTCTCCCAGAAGGCGTCCTCCTCCTTGGCCATCTGGCCGAGCTCGTCGAGGATGTCCTCCCGGCTGCGCCCGGTCTGCGGCAGCGTGCGGTTGACCGGGAACCGCTCGGCGTAGGGGAAGTCGCTGCTGCTCATCGTGCTCCTCGATCATGTGGATCGTCGGTCGACCTGTACCGGCAGGACCCTACTCCCACGGCTTCGGCGGACGTCCTGGTCGCCCCACGACCAGGTCCTGAGCGAGAACGAGGGTCAGGCGACGCGGGTGCCGGGCGGCGGGTCGCCGTCGGGCCGCAGCAGTTGCACCGCGCCGCCGGCCTCGACGGCGCCGAGGACCAGGAACTGGCTCCTGAACCCGGCGATGCGGCGCGTCCCCAGGTTCACCGCGCCCACCACGAGCCGGCCGACGAGCTCCTCCGGCTCGTAGTCGGTCACCTGCGCCGAGGTCTCGAGCGTGCCGACGACCGGTCCGAAGTCGACTGCGAGCTGGTACGCGGGCTTGCGGGCCTCGGGGAAGGGCCGGACCTCGAGCACCCGGCCGACGCGCAGGTCGGCCTCGAAGAACCGGGCCGGGTCGATGTCGGGCAGGGCCTCGTCGTGGCGGGAGTCGTTCGGCACGGCCGACAGTGTGCTCGACCGCGTCCCGGATCGCGTCCGCGCCGGCGCTCCTCGTCCGGGGACGAGCAGCGCTGCGACACCCGGGCGTCCCGGTCAGGTTCCGGTGAGCTCCCGTACCAGCGGGGCGAAGCTCCGGGCCTCGGGGCCGGGGATCACCGTGTAGGAGTAGCCCCACCGCTCGCGCCGCTCCCGCAGTCGGTCGCCGATCTCCGCTTCGCTGCCGATCAACGCGAGCGGCGACGCCAGCACGTCCTCGGGACGGGCGTCGAAGAGCTCGGCGACGAGCGCGGCGACGCCCTCGGTGTCGTCGGTGACCTGCGCGACGGACAGCCAGGCGTTCAGCTCCAGGTCGTCGAAGCGCTCGCCCGCCGCCTCCCGCACCCGGGCGACCTTCTCGTCGATGCGGTCGGGCAGCGCGTCGTGGGCGGCGTCGGTGTCGATCGTTCCGGAGTGGATGGATGCGTTGACGCCGACGATGTCCGCGTGGCGGGCGGCGAAGCCCAGCACCCGTCGCGCGCCGCCGCCGATCAGGATCGGCGGACCGCCGGGCGTGTGCGGCGCCGGCGAGCCCTCGAGGTCGGTGATCGTGTAGTGCTCGCCGTGGAAGGTGAACGGTCCGCCGGCGAACAGGCCCTTCAGCACCGCGGTGTGCTCGATCAGGCGATCGACGCGGACGCCGGGGCGATCCATGGGGATCCCGGTCTTCTTGTAGTCGGTCGCCTTCCAGCCGGCGCCGAGGCCCACCTCGAGGCGCCCCTCCGACAGCACGTCGATGGTGGCGAGCTCCCGGTGCACGACCGCCGGATGCCGGTAGTCGCAGTCGAGCACCAGCAGGCCGAGCTTCAGCGTGCTCGTGACGGCTGCGGCGGCGCCGAGCGTGGCGAGCGGCCCGGGACCCTCGTCGAAGTGGTCGGGCAGGAACAACGTGGAGTAGCCGAGGTCCTCGAGCTCCTGGAACGACTCGATCCAGCTGCGACCCTCCAACGGCTCGTGCAGCTCGGCGGCGAAGCGGAACGTGCGGGGATGCGCCATCGACCTGTCTCCTCGTCGTCAGCGGAGCTGGTCGTCGAGGTGCTCGGCGGTGGTGCCACCGAGCTCCAGGGCGTCCATGCCGAGCTTGCGGTGGTCCCACGACCGGGTGCGGGTCACGTCGACGCGGACCGCCACCCGCTTCTGGAGCATGAACTCGACGAGCGGCTTCATCTCCTCGGTGTACGGACCGTTGTAGCGCTCCCACACGCTGACGCCGACCTTCCAGAGCACGTCGGGGTCCTCGACGACCTCGGCCGTGCCGTCGAAGCTGACCCCCCGCAGCTTGTCGTACGTGAGGCCGTCCTCGATCAGCAGCGTGACCCGAGGGTCCCGGCGGAGGTTCACCGCCTTCTGCGACCGCGCCTTGGTCTCGAACCAGATCTCGCCGTCGACCACGGCGTACCACATGGCGACCAGGTGGGGCCGGCCGTCGGCGCCGATCGTGGCGAGCGTGCACGTCCGGCTGTTCTCGACGAACTCGGTGATCTCCGCGTCCGTCATCTCCACCTGGCTGCGCTGGTTGGTGCCCACCCGTCCCCCGGATCCTCGTTGGCCGAGCCCGACGCCCGACGCCTCATCATGCCCCGGTCCGCCGGACCTCGCCGTGGCGTCGCGACGAGCGGCCCGCGGGCGTGGACCCCTCAGTGCAGCGACGCGGCCTGGTGACGTGCTCCCCGGCGTGCCACCGGGCCCACCAGACCGAGCCCGGCCATGGCCGCCAGACCGGCGACTGCGAACGCCACCTGGTAGCTGCCGACCGCGACCACCACGCCGAGCAGCGCGGGGCCCAGGCCGTTCGCCAGGTCGAACGCCAGCGAGAACGTGCCGACGGCCTGGCCGCGCTCCTCCTCGGGGACGCTCGCGACCGTGGCGCTGAACAGCGCCGGGAACAGCAGCGACATGCCCACCGCGAGGGCGAGCACGGCGCCCCAGATCCCGGCGGCGCCGTGCCAGAGACCCAGCACCAGGCCGCCGCCGGCGAGCACCGCGAGCGCCGCGGAGGAGGCACGGGTCCAGCCCAGCCGGTCGGGCAGCTTGGCGCCCACCACGCGGATGACCAGGACCAGCACCCCGTAGCCGAGGAGCAGCGGGGCGACGTCGTCCACGCCGACCTCGGGACCGTAGAGCGCGATGAAGGTGGCGAAGCCGATGAACGGGAGCATGCCGAGCAGCAGGATCGAGCCCGGGCCGATCGCAGCCGGGTGCAGCAGGCGGAACGGCTGCGGCTCACGACGGACGTCCCGCGGCGTCCCCCACCCGAACACGCAGGCGACGAGCCCGCAGACGCCGGCGAAGATCCACACTGCGTCGAACCCCGACGAGTCGCGCAGCAGCTCGCCGATCAGCGGCCCGAAGGCCAGTCCCGCGTACAGCGAGACCGAGAAGTACGACGCGGCCTCGCCCCGGCGGTCGTCCGGCGCCATGTCCTGGATGGCGGTCGCGGCGCCCACCCACATGGCGGCCTCGCCCGCGCCGGTGAGCAGACGCAGCACGACGAGTCCGACCACGTTGCTGACGACCGTGTAGGCGAGCACCGACAGGCCCATCACCAGCGACCCGCCGATCACGAGCACCCGTCGCCCGCGCGTGTCGCCGATCCGGCCGGCGAACGGCCGGAGCACGGCGGCCGAGATGGCGAAGCTGCCCACCACCACGCCGACGGCGACGCTGCCGCCGCCGAGCTCGTCCTCCACGTAGAGCGGGAGGGTCGGGAGCAGGGCCCCGAGCGCCAGGAAGTAGGCGAACGTGGCGAGGGTGACCATGGCGAAGCCGACGCTGAAGAGCGACCCCCCGCTGCGGTCGTGGTCCGCTCGGGGGAGCCCGTCCAAGGGGCTGGCGCCGTCCTGGGGCGCGGCGGGCGCGGCGTCGGGGGTGGTCACCGCCGGAACCTACCTCGCGCCTCCGGGAACGCCCGAACGGCCTCCGGGTGATCCCGCAGGGCTCAGCTGGTCAGCTCGGCGGGGAACCCGAAGGCGACGAACGTCTCGGGATACAGGAAGTTGTGGTGCGCCGAGATGGCACCGTCCACGACCTCGATCACCTGCATGCTCCACGGGCGCCACACGCCGGGCGAGACCTGCCGGTACTGGGCGAAGCCGGCGCAGCCGTTGAGCGCGATGGGCAGCAGGCGGCTGCCCCGGCACTCGGCGCCCGGGCCCAGGTAGAAGTCGTGGAGGTCGTCGCGCCCCTGGATCCACGTGTCCCACGGCGGCATGGACAGGACGGCGTCGTCCCGGAGGAGGGTGACCAGCTCGGCGATGTCGTAGCGCTCGAAGGCGTCGACGTAGCGCTCGAGCAGCTGCTGGTGCTGCTCGTCGAGCGGATCGCCGAGCGGCTCGACGTCCCGGTCCGACAACGTGGCGCGGGCCCGCTGCAGCGCGCTGTTGACCGACGCGACCGACGTGTCGAGCAGGTCCGCCACCTCGGCGGCCGGCATGCGCAGCACCTCGCAGAGGATGAGCACCGACCGCTGCTTGGGCGGCAGGTGCTGGAGCGC
>JAEZAI010000618.1 GCA_023427825.1 Actinomycetes bacterium | reverse complement strand
CCACGCGTCGGGTCCCGCGCCGAGCCCGGTGCGGGCCTTGTCGGCGCGCCCGTAGCGCTCCACGTACGCGCCCGGGTCGACGATCACCTCGACCAGCACGGGGGCGAGCAGCAGGCCGGGCCAGGGGAAGTCGTCCCGCTGCCCGTCCGCCAGCGTCAGGTCCCAGTGCCGGGCGGTGTCGTCGCCGGTCAGCACCACCAGGTCGAGCGCGTGGGTGTTGCCGGCGCTCGGGCCGCGGAACGCCGCCGCCAGGACGCGCTGGAGCACCGCGTCGGGGACCGGATCGGCCAGGTAGTCCCGGCACATGCGCCGGCCGGCGAGCACCCCCGCGAACGACGCGTCGAACGAGGGCGGGCCCCCGTCCGTGGCGGCGCCGTCAGGACCGGTCGGGCTCACCCGTACTTGAGGAGCTCCTCGGCCATGACCCAGCCGAAGGTCACCAGGCAGTCGCCGCGCTCGCGGTCCAGGCCGTCGAACTGTGCGGCCACATCGGCGTCGGTCTTCTCGGGCTTGAGCGACTCGTGGTCGAGCACCAGCGGGCTCGAACCGTCACCCGTGATCGTGAAGGTCTGGTCGTCGTAGCGCTCGGCGTCGATCTCGAACCGCTTGGCCAGGCGACGGCCCCAGGCGCGCTCCTCGCCCGACGCCTTGTGGCCGGGACGCGGGATGACGTCGACCAGCACCTTGAACGCCTCGAAGCCGGCGGGATCGCACATGCGAGTGCCGACCAGCACGTCCTCGTCGGGGAAGGCCATGAGCGCCCGGCGCAGGTTGTCGCTGATGATCGCCTTGAGCACGCTGTCGCGCTTGGAGGTGCGCTTGACCTCGGCCAGGCCGAGCAGCACGCAGGGGGTGCCGCCGATCCGCTCCAGCGTGGAGAACGAGAAGCCCCGCAAGAGGTTCCCCTCCCTCACCTGGGTGACGAGCACCCAGTCCGCGACCTGCTTGGACAGGGTGCCGATCTCGTAGCAGATCCCCCCGTCGGCGCAGAGGTCAGCCATCTCGGCCAGTTCCGCATCACTCAGAGCGGTGCAGTCCTTGGTCGTGACGTCGAGCGCCATGCATGTTCTCCCTGAGGTGTCGTCACGCCCCTTCGCGGGGGTCGTGGACCCGTTTCTGGGTGCACGAGTGGTTGCACTAGTTCAGTCCGCCCTGGACACCATGTGCAACTCGCGGCACCCGGCGGTCCCCCGGCCGCTGAGTCGATCGACGTCATGGCGCCGCCGGATCGAACGGCGTTCGGCTCAGATGACCACGGCTTCGTGGCCGAGCAGGGCCCGCAGCTCGCCGATGATCCCGCTCTGGGTGTTGACCAGGTGGTCGTCCGAGAGGCGCAGCACCTGCTTCTCGCCGAGGAGGATGTGCACCTCTGACTCGCCCGGGAAGTCGCCGATCAGCTCCTGCAGCCGGTCGATCGTGGCGTCGTCCAGCCGCGTGGGCGGCAGGTGGAGCCGCAGCGGGGGGTGCTCGTCGAGCTGCGGCTCGAACAGCTCGAGCTCCCTGGGGATGAACTTCGCGGTGTCGTCGCGCTTGTCCACCCGGCCCGTGGTGATGACGACCGCGTCCTCGACGAGCAGGTGGCCGATCTGGGCCATGGTCTTGGGGAAGACCATCACCTCGACCGAGCCCTGCAGGTCCTCCAGCACGAAGACGGCCATGAGGTCGCCCTTCTTGGTCCACTTGCGCTGGAGCCCGGTGATCACGCCCCCGATCGTGCGCTGCGTGCCGTCGTCCAGGTCGTTCAGCTCCAGGACCGTGCAGTCGACTTTGCGCTTGAGGGCCTGCTCGGCGCCCAGGAGCGGGTGGTCCGAGACGTACAGGCCGAGCATCTCCTTCTCGAACGCGAGGCGCTGCTTCTTGTCGAACTCGACGTCGGGGATCTTGATCCGCTCGTCGAACGCCGGACCGTCCTCCAGCTCGCCGAACAGCGACATGACCCCCATGTCGTGCTCCTTGCGGCGGGCGATCGTGGCATCGACGATCTGCTCGAACACGGTGAGCAGGCCCTGGCGGGGATGGCCCATGGAGTCGAAGCCGCCGGCCTTGATCAGCGACTCGATGGTCCGCTTGTTCAGCACCTGGGTGTTGACCCGCTGGCAGAAGTCGTAGAAGTCCTCGAACGGCCCGTTCTCGTCGCGCTCGGCGAGGATCAGCTCGACCAGGCCCTCGCCGACGTTGCGCACCGCGGAGAGCCCGAAGAGGATCTGGCTCGAGCCGGTGTCGGCCGTGGCGCCGTCCCCGTTGGGCGAGGGGACCACCGGGGCGAAGTCCGACAGGGACCGGTTGACGTCGGGGACCGTGACCTCGATGCCGATGGCCCGGCACTCGGCAAGGTAGATCGCCGCCTTCTCCAGGCTGCTCTTGACGCTGGTCAGCAGCGCCGAGAGGTACTCCGCCGGGTAGTTCGCCTTGAGGTACGCGGTCTGGTACGCCACGAACCCGTAGCCGTAGGAGTGGCTCTTGTTGAAGGCGTAGTCGGCGAACGGCTCGATGATGTCGAACCACGCCGTACCGAGGTCCGCGCCGTAGCCGGTGGCCTCGCAGCCCTCGACGAACTTGGTCCGCTCCTTGGCGATGAGCTCCCTCACCTTCTTGCCGCAGTTGTGGACGAGGAAGTCCTCGACGACGGCGTAGGGCCGCTCCGCGTTCGCCATGCGGAAGTCGAAGCACTCCTTCTGTCCGACGTACTCGACGTCGACCACCGTGTCCCACAGCAGGTCGCCGGTGGCCAGGTCCTCGAGCCGCTCGGAGTTCATGCGGCCACGCACCGTCCGCCGGTGGAGGACGGTGCAGTTCAGGAGTGCGGTGCCGTCGACCCCGAGCTCCCGAGCGGACTTGCCCGTGGCACCCTTGCGACGCTCGAGCTCGGATCGGAGGAACTGGGCGGGGATGCCGATGTTGATGGCGCTGGCCCCATCGCTCCACTCGTCCATCCAGCGCGCCACCTTCTCGAACTTGATGTCGGTGAGGTGCGGCTCGATGGCTTCCGCCAGACGACGCGCCATCTCCTTGTCGGCGACCATGAGCGTCCAGTGCCGGCCGTGGCCCGGAATCTGGCGGGAGTGCAGGTTCGAGACCACTCCCAGCCGCAGGAGCATCCGCTTGAGCGCAGCGCACACCTCCC
The DNA here is from genome assembly GCA_023427825.1 of Actinomycetes bacterium. Classification (GTDB taxonomy): domain Bacteria; phylum Actinomycetota; class Acidimicrobiia; order Acidimicrobiales; family Microtrichaceae; genus Dermatobacter. The sequence goes on along the minus strand of JAEZAI010000618.1, from coordinate 1,378 downwards.
GGCTCTTCGACCCGAACGCAAGGCCGCTTCGCTCCGCCCATCCGTCGGCGCAGAAGTACAGGCCGACGAAGCGCTCCACCTTCCGCAGCGGCGCGTTCACCACTGCGGCCGGGATGGTCTTGTCGCCGGCGAGGCCGAGCCGCCCCAGGATCGGCTGGAGCCTGCGCAACTCGTCTCGGCGAAGCCGGAGGCGAGTGACGCCGTCGACCGTGACCTCTCGTCGCTGCGGATAGCCCGTCCCGAAGTAGTCGGCATAGGCCTCGCGGAACACGTCGAGCAGATCTGGATCGGTGTTGCAGAAATGCGGGCTCGCCGCCGACACCTCGATGTCGGGGGTGAAGCCCTCGGAGATGAGCAGCGCCGACAGGTCGATCTCCGCGTCCGAGATGCGGGAGCCTCCGTTGGTGCGGGTCCGTCCCGCCACGGCGACGAGGTCACCCGGCTCGATGTGGGCGAGCTCGGTCCACCTGTCCCCGACGAGGAACGGATGGTTCGACGTCGCCTCGATCGTGTAGCCGGTCGAGGTCGTCAGCCGGTACACCGGCTTCGTCCCCACCGACCACACGTCGGCGACCGCTTCGAAGCGGCTGCAAGCAGCGTTCTCATCGATCGTCTGCACGCGGCGGTCCGAGAGCGACATCACCGACTCGATCGAGACATAGCCGCGGGACCGTGTGAGCATCTTCGTGCCTGCCGGTAGACAGGCCTTCCGGAGGTTGTCGGCGTCGGCCAGGGAGTAGCCGGCGAACCGCTGCGCGATCCGCATGATCCCCTCCTGGTAGATGCAGAGCCCGTAGGTGTCGCCCAGGATCTCCTCGGCATCGGGGTGCAGGTAGGCGATCTCCTGGCGGCCGTTCTTCCGGTCGGCGTAGTCGGTGTGCATGTTGGCGGCCATCGGGCCCGGCCGGTACAGGGCCACGAGGGCGGCGACGTCCTCGAACTCCGTGGGGGCCAGCGAGCGGATGAGGGCGCGCATGGGGCCGCCCTCCAGCTGGAACACGCCGATGGTGTCGGCCCGCCGCAGCAGCTCGTAGGTGGGCGCGTCGGAGAGGTCGACGTCGTCGATGTCGACCTCGATCCCCCGGGTGCGCCGGATGAGCTCGAGCGTGTCGGAGATGACGTCCAGGTTCCGCAGGCCGAGGAAGTCCATCTTGAGCAGGCCGAGCTCCTCGACCCCGTGCATCTCGTACTGCGTGACGACGGGAGCATCCTCGATGTCGACGCCGGCCTCGGGCTTGCGCTGGATGGGCAGGTACTCGGTGAGCGGCTCCTTGGTGATCACCACCGCGGCGGCGTGGATGCCGTCGCCGCGCCGCAGGCCCTCGAGGCCCTTCGCGACGTCCACGACCTCCTTGGTCTCGGGGTCGGTGGCGTACAT
>JAEZAI010000606.1 GCA_023427825.1 Actinomycetes bacterium | reverse complement strand
CCGGCGTGGCGGTGGGCATGCTCGCGGTCCCGCTCACCGGTGCGGCCGACGACCTCCCCATCGTGTGGGCGGTCGTCGTGGTCACCGCGGTGCTGGTCGTGATCGGGCTGCTCGACGGGTTCCTGGGCACGAGACCCAAGCAGCTCGTGCTCGAACGTCGCCATCCGCCGGTGCTCGAGGTGGGCCGGGAGGGGACGCTCACGTGGGTCGTGCGCTCCGACTCGCGCCGCCGGCTGCGGGTGCGGGTGGCCGACGAGCTCGCGCCCTCGCTGCACGCCGCCACCCGGCGGTTCGACCTGTCGATCCCGCCGGGCGACGCGGTGCGGACGTCCACGCGCCTGCGGCCGTCGCGCCGCGGGCGCTTCGAGCTCGACTCGCTCACCGTGCGCATCGAGGGGCGGCTCGGCCTGGGCTCGCGCCAGCGGGCGGTGCCGCTCGAGACCGTGCTCCGCGTGCACCCGGCCTTCCCGTCCCGTGAGGAGGCCGAGATCCGCATCCGCCGCGCCCGCATCCTGGAGGTGGGCCTTCGTTCCGCCAGGGGCCTCGGCGGCGGCACGGAGTTCGAGCAGCTGCGTGAGTACGGCCCGGACGACGAGTTCCGCCGCATCGACTGGACCGCCACGGCCAGGGCGGGCAAGCCGATCGTGCGCACCTACCGGGCGGAGCGAAACCAGAGCGTGATCGTCATGCTCGACAACGGCCGGATCATGGCCGGCAACGTGGCCGGGGTGCCGCGCGTGGAGCACGGCATGGACGCGGCGATGATGCTCACCGCGGTCGCCACGCGGCTCGGCGACCGGTGCGGGCTGGTGGCCTTCGACCGCCGGGTCCGCGCCGTGGTGCCGCCGGCCCGCCACAACGACCAGGTCGGCCGGGTGAGCGAGGCGCTGTACCGCCTGGAGCCCGAGCTCGCGGAGTCCGACTACACCGGCGCGTTCGCCGAGGTGGTGGCCCGCTACCGCCGGAGGGCGATGCTCGTGGTCCTCACCGATCTGAACGAGCAGGCGGTGGCCGACTCGGTGCTGCCCGCCCTGCCGCTCGTCACGCGCACGCACCTGGTCGTGGTCGCGGCGGTGCAGGACCCGCAGGTCCTCGAGTGGGCGTCGGCCCGCCCGTCGGATCCCGAGGAGGCCTACCGCCAGGTCGCCGCGGTGCAGGCGCTGGCGGATCGCCGCCGTACGACCGCCCAGCTCCGGGCGATGGGGGCCACGGTCGTCGACGCGGCGCCGGGGCGGCTGGGGGTGGACGTCACCGACGCCTACCTGCTGGCCAAGTCGACCGGCCGCCTCTGACCGTGTCTCCCCGGTCGGGCCACGCCCGACCTCGAGGTGGGTCGGCCGACGCCGGCTCCTGTCAGGAGGCGGTGATCACCATGCGCATGTGCCACGATCCGCTGCCGAAGGCGTCGCGGCGCAGCTCGACGGGGTCGTAGCGGCCCACCCTGACCGAGTAGCGCTCCGACTCGGGCAGGCCCGCCACCTGGAAGTCGAAGCGCGGGTAGCCGCCCGTCGCGCCGTCCCGCGCCACGACCGGGGCGCCCTCGCGGAGCTCGGACCCCGGCACCACGAACGTGCACGCGCCGAGGTTGCCGGTGGCGACCGTGCGGCCCGAGGCGTCCTGCACCGTGACCGGCGCGCCGGTCGTGACGTCGGAGAGCTGACCCAGGCCGCGGCACGCCGGGGCGATGCCGTCCCAGTGCTGCGCCTGCTGCACCGCGACGGTCCCGGACAGCGTGTGACCCTTCGCCGCGGCGACGGTGGTCGTCGGTGCCTTCGTGGTGGACGTGGTGGGAGCCGTCGTCGTCGGAGTCGTCGCCGGCGGCGCGGTCGTCGAGGGTTGCGGTGCGGAGGGGACCGTCGTGGCGCCCTCCACCTGCGCGGGCACCTCGGTCACGGCCGCGCCCTCGGTGCGGGCGGTGCGCTCCGGCCGTCGCTCCGACGCCTCGGTCAGGTCCTGCTGGTTGCTGCGGTAGTTCCAGAAGCCGAGGGCCACGACGAACACGAGCACGCCGATGGCGGCCGGGATCATCCGGGCCGGACCGCTTCCTCGGACCTCGGCGTCCGGTCCCGTGTCGTCGCCGACGGGTTCGGTCATCGTGGCGGCGACCGCTCCCCATCCCACCCGGTCGGGGTCGGGGCCCGGGGGCGCCGCAGGCGCGACGTCGAACTCGCCGGACGGGACGACGACGGCGGGGGGCGGGGGTGGGACCGGCACGGCCACCGGGGCGACGGATTCTTCGACGGATCCGGGTGCGACCGCGCCCGGGGGTGCGGGAGCGGCAGCAGGAGGGCCGCCGGGCGGGACGTGCTGCATCGCCGCGACGAGGGCCCCGACGCCCTTGACGGGCCCCCGCACCTGCACGGCCGTGCCGTCGGTCGAGGTCACCCGGACCGTGCGGGTGGTGGGGTCCCGGTCGTCGCCGACGTCCTCGACGCGGGCCAGCGTGTCGAAGTCGACCAGGCGCGACGGGACCGACCCGACCAACGGGCGGAGCTCGACGGCGGTGGCTCCCACGAGCACCTCCGATTCGAGCCACGGACCGTCGGGGTCCTCGCGGGCCCAGTACGTCATCGCGGCCACGTCTCCAAAGAGCAGCAGTCCTTCCCTTCCGCCACAAGTGTGTTCGGGACCGACCGCGGCCGTCCAACCGCATGGCGTCACCGCGGCTGAGCCGGTGGTCACCGGAGCGAGCGTCCGGGGCGCCGTCGGACCCCCACCGGGGGTGCCACGCGGGGGGTGGAACCGGCGGAGCGGCGCTCAGCCGACCCCGTCGGCCGGGGCGCCGGCGGGGAGGGGAGCGG
>JAEZAI010000597.1 GCA_023427825.1 Actinomycetes bacterium | reverse complement strand
GGCCGGCCTGGGCGCCGGCACCTGGACCAGCGCCGCCGAGCTGGCCGCCAACTGGCGGGCCGACGCACGTGTGGACCCGGGCACCGAGCCCGAGCACCGCGCAGCGGCCGACGCCGGTCACGACATGTGGCGCCGCGCCGTCCAGCGCTCGCTCGCGTGGGAGCACCCCGACTGAGCGGCCCTGCCCGCTGCGGCGGACGAAGCGGTCGTGCGACGACCGCCAGCGCCGCCAAAGCCGGCGCGGTGAGCGTCAGGCGAGTCGGGCGATCAGCGAGAGCACCTCTCGCTCGCTCGTGCGCAGCGGGACGCTCTCCCGCCCGACCACGAGCGCCGGCCCGCCCTCGCCCAGGCGGGCGACGGCGAGCTCCTGCAGGTCGGCGGGACCGCCGTCGGTGAGCGCGCCCTGCACGAAGGCGGTCAACCAGCCGTCGCCGGGCACGCCGTCGCCGGAGGACTCCAGCACGCCGCCGCCGGCGGGGTCGACCGCCGCCGACCAGTCCGCGTGCAGCAGCTGCCGGGCTCCCGCGACGAGCAGCGGCAGCCGGTCCTCCACGTCGTCGGAACGCAGGCCCGACGCCAGCTCCAGTGCCACGACCGTGGGGTCCTCGGGCGGACCGTCGAGGATGCGCACGTCCTCCACGTCCACGCCCTCGACGTGGCCGACCTCGGTCAGCAGCAGGTCGACCAGGCCCTCCTCGGGCAGGTCGACCACCAGCTCGTCGACGGCTCGACCCGCCCCTCGCTCGATGATGTCGATGCCGATGACGTCGCCGTGCACCGCCCCGATGCGGGACGCGACGGCACCCAGCGCGCCCGGCCGGTCGGGCAGCCAGACGCGGAGTACCAGGGTGGCCACGGCGGGCAAGCTACACAGTTCCTGTGTCCGCGGTGTGACGACTTCGTGAACCGGGATCCGAGCGGCGTTCGGGTTCGCCTGCGGGTGATGGCTGCGCGTCGCCGACTCAGCGGTGGCCGCCGATGCCCTCCATGCAGAAGGCGACGACCATGTCGGCGACGTCCTCGGGGTCCGAGCCGCGGTCGTCGATGTAGATGCGGGTCATCACGTTCGTGACGCCGAGGATCCCCCAGCCCAGGGCCTCGGGATCCCGGTCGGGGATGCCACCCTCCACGATCGCCGCCTTGAGGTGCTCGACGGCGTCGGACACGAGCACGCGCTGGCCCGCCATCACGGCGCCGGCGAAGGTCGGCTCGGTGCGGGCGAACTCGAACAGCTTGCGCTGCTCCTTGTGCTCGGCCATCCACATGACGCCCGCCCGGATGCCGAGCTCCAGCCGCTTGACGGCGTCGGGCTGGTCCTCGATGGCCCGCAGCTGCGACCGGCGCAGGTCCTTCTGCGCGGAGCGCAGGATCTCCACGAACAGCTCCTCCTTGGAGGAGAAGTACCAGTAGAAGACGCCCTTGCCCACGCCCAGCCCGTCGACGATGTCCGCCACGGAGGTGGGGTGGTAGCCGTCGGCGGCGAAGCGCTCGGTGGCGTACTTGATCAGCTGCGCCCGTCGCTCCGCGCCCCGAGGTGTGAGCCGTCTGGACATCCTCCGGACGCTAGCGCAGCGCCTTGACCGATCGGTCAACTTTCACGGCCGCACCGGTTCGGGTCCGGGGCCGCACGGGTTCCGATCCCGGCGGGACCACCCCCCGACCCGGAGGGGCTCAGCCGAGCTTGGTGAGCGCCCGCTTCAGGTTGCGGATGGCCTGGTTGGTGCGCTGCTCGTTCTCGATCAGGGCGAACCGGACGTGGCCCTCCCCGCCCGGGCCGAATCCGACGCCCGGCGACAGCGCCACCTGCGCCTCCCGGACGAGGTAGGAGCAGAACTCCACCGAGCCCATCTCGAGGTACGGCTCGGGGATGGGCGCCCAGGCGAACATCGTGCCCATGGGTGGCTCGATCTCCCAGCCGATGCGGCTGAGGCCGCTGCAGAGCGCGTCGCGCCGCGACTGGTAGATCTCGTTGACCTCCCGTGGGAAGTCCATCTCCTCGTTGATCGTCACCGTGGCCGCGATCTGGATGGGCTGGAACGTGCCGTAGTCCAGGTACGACTTGAGCTTGGCCAGCGCGGCGATGACCTCGGGGTTGCCGACCATGAACGCCATGCGCCAACCGGCCATGGAGAACGACTTGGTCATGGAGTAGAGCTCGACCGCCACGTCCTTGGCGCCCTCGGCCTGCAGGATCGACGGCGGCCGGTAGCCGTCGAAGCCGAGGTCGGCATAGGCGTTGTCGTGCACGAGCAGCACGTCGTGCTCCCGGGCGAAGTCGACCACCCGCTGCATGAACTCCAGGTCCACGCACGTGGTCGTGGGGTTGTGCGGGAACGACAGGACGATCACCCGTGGCTTGGGGTGGCTGTACTCCCACTGCTCGACCATGTTGCCGAAGAACTCGTCGCCGGTCCCGAGGGGGATCTCCCGCACGTTGGCGCCGGCGAACAGCGGGCCGAAGATGTGGATCGGGTAGCTCGGCGACGGCACCAGGGCGACATCGCCCTTCTCGAGCAGCACCCACATGAGATGGCTGAAGCCCTCCTTGGCGCCGATGGTCGAGATGACCTCGGTGTCGGGGTCGAGCTCCACGCCGAAGCGGTGCCGGTAGTAGTTGGCAGCCGCCAGGCGCAGCTTGGGCAGGCCTCTGGACGCCGAGTAGCGGTGGTTCTTCTCGTTGTGGGCCGCCTCGCAGAGCTTGTCCACGGCGATCTGCGGCGACGGCAGGTCGGGGTTGCCGAACCCCAGGTCGATGATGTCCGCGCCGTCGCGCCGGGCCGCCACCTTCAGCGAGTCGATGATCGTGAAGACGTACGGCGGCAACGACGTGATGCGGCGGAACTCCATGACCCGCAACGCTACCGCTCGGCCTCGCCGGGCCCGGTACCCATATCGGGGCGCCACACGTCACCCCACGATCGCTTCTGTGATGCTGTTCCGGGGCATTTCCCCCGGAGGAGCATCACGGAACGAGGGGATCAGCCGCGGACCGCCCAGCCGCCCCGGGCCCCCACGTGCACCAGCAGCGCGGCGCCCAGCGCCCCGGCCTCGGGGCCGCCCGGCGACGCCACGATCGGCACGTGCCGCGAGTCGCTCGCCGCCGGGAACCGCTCGCCCACGATCCGCCGGACCCGGCCCAGGAGCTCCTCCCCCGTCGCGAGCACGCCGCCGCCGAGCACGACCACGTCGGGGTCGAGGAGCATGATCAGGTTCGCCACGCCGAGAGCGACCCAACCGGCGTAGGTCTCGAAGACGGCGGCCGCACCGGGGTCCCCGTCGGCCACCAGCGCGGTCACGTCCTCACCCCGCAGGTCGGCGGCGTCGCCCAGGGCGGCCAGGGCGGGCGCCTCGCCGCGCTCGACGGCCGCACGGGCCAGCCATGCCAGCCCCGAGCCCGACGCGTACCGCTCCCAGCACCCGTGCTGACCGCACGGGCACCTGGGCCCGGTCGGGTCGACCACCATGTGGCCGGGCTCGCCGGCGAACCCCCGGGCACCGTGCACCAGCTTCCCGTCCACGATCAGCCCGCCGCCGATGCCGGTGCCGAACGTGACCGCCACCAGGTGGCGGGCGTCGGGAGCGGACACGGCGTGCGCGGCGACGACCGCGCAGTTGGCGTCATTGTCGGCGACCGCCGGGATGCCGAGCTCGCGCTCCAGCCGGCCGCGCACGTCCTGGCCCACCAGCCCGACCGAGTTCGGCGCCGAGCGCACCACGCCGTACGGATCGACGAAGCCCGCCAGGCCCACGCCGACCCCGTCGACGGCGACGCTGCGCGGTCCCCCGTCGGCGTGGCGGTCCATCAGGGTCCGGGCGACGCGGAGGATCGCATCGACCGCCTCGGGTCGCCCGGCGTCGGACGGCGTCTGCTCCCGGTCGACCACGACCACGCCGTCGGGCCCGCGCTCGACCAGCACACCCAACGTCTTGGTGCCGCCCACGTCGATGCCGATCGTGCGGCGGAGGGCGGTGCTGCTCCGGTCGTCCACCGGTGCAGTCTGGCCGCTACCAGCGGATCAGCCG
>JAEZAI010000497.1 GCA_023427825.1 Actinomycetes bacterium | reverse complement strand
GCCAGGCCCAGCGCGCACGGGCAGGCGATGATGAGCACCGCGACGGCGGCGGTGAACGCGGCCGCCACCGAACCGCCGGTGCCCAGCCAGAAGCCGAGCGTGGCCGCGGCGAGCCCGATGACGATCGGCACGAAGACGGCGGCGACGCGGTCGGCGAGCCGCTGCACGTCGGCCTTGCCGCTCTGCGCCTGCTCGACGAGCCGGGCCATCTGGGCCAGTTGCGTGTCGGCGCCGGTACGGCTGACCTGCACCACCAGCCGGCCGGCGGTGTTGACGCAGCCGCCGACGACGGCGTCGCCGGGGCCGACGTCGACCGGCAGCGGCTCGCCGGTGAGCATGCTCGCGTCGACCGCGGACGTGCCGTCGAGCACCACGCCGTCGGCGGCGACCTTCTCGCCCGGCCGCACGACGAACCGGTCGCCGACCGCCAGGCTCGACGCCGGCACGCGCTCCTCGACCGTGCCGCCGTGCCCGTCGTCGACCAGCCGCGACGCGTCCTTCGCGCCGAGCGACAGCAGCGCCTGCAGCGCGGAGCCGGCGCTGCGCTTGGCGCGCGCCTCCAGGTAGCGGCCGAGGAGGATCACGGTCGGCACCGCCGCCGCGACCTCCAGGTACGTGTGGTCCAGGGCGCCGTCGGGCGCCGAGAACAGCGAGGTCGACATCTGGACGTCGGCCATGTGCGGATCGCCGGCCGCGCCGAAGAACAGCGCCACGAACGAGTAGGCGTAGGCGGCGATCACGCCGACCGACACGAGCGTGTCCATGTTGGTGGCCCCGTGGCGGGCGGAGTTCCACGCGGCCCGGTGGAACGGCCACGCGCCCCACACGGCCACCGGCGTGGTCAGCGTGAGCAGCAGCCACTGCCAGTTCCGCAACTGCAGTGCCGGGATCATGGCGATCGCCACGACCGGGATGCTGAGCGCGGCGCAGATGAGCACCCGGTCCCGCAGGGCGCGGATGCCGGCGTCGTCGGTCGGGCCGTGATCGTGGTCATGACCGGCGTGGCCGGCGTGTTCGTCGTGCTCGTGGGAACCGTGGTCGGCCCCCGAGTGCTCGTGCGCCCCGTGGTCGTGGGTCTGCGGGGCACCCGGCACCTGCGCCGGCGTGGCGTCGTAGCCCGCGGCGCGCACGGCGCCGACCAGGTCGTCGACCTCGGTGCTCGACGGGTCGTAGGCCACCCGGGCCCGGTGCAGCGCGAAGTTCACCGTGGCGTCCACGCCGTCGAGCCGGTTCAGCCGCTTCTCGACCCGGTTGGCGCACGAGGCGCAGGTCATGCCCGACACGTCGAGGTCCAGCTCTGCCGGACCCGGCGGTGTGGCGATCTCGTCCGTCGCGCCCGGATGGTCTGTCGCGTGGCTGCTCATCGTCGCCTCCTCGGCTCCGTCCACGTCGCTCAGTATACCCCAGGGGGGTATGAGGCGAAACAGAGAGATTGCGACACCCCGATCAGTCGCCGTCGACGTGGGCGCGGATCCAGGCGTGCATGGCGATGCCGGACGCCACACCGGCGTTCAGGGAGCGGGTCGAGCCGAACATCGGGATCTCCCGGAGCTCGTCGCACGCCTCGATCGCGTCGTCGGACAACCCGGTCCCCTCCTGTCCGAACAGCAGCACGCAGCGCCGCGGCAGGGCGGTGGCGTCGAGCGACGTGGAGCGGCCCGGCACGTTGTCGATGCCGACGATCGTCAGTCCCCCGCCGCGTGACCGCTCGACCAGGTCCGCCACCGACGGATGGTGCTCCACGTGCACGTAGCGGTCGGTCACCATCGCCCCGCGGCGGTTCCACCGACGGCGACCGACGATGTGCACGGCGGCGGCGTTGAACGCGTTGGCGTTGCGCACGACCGTGCCGATGTTGAGGTCGTGGCGCCAGTTCTCGATGGCCACGTGGAAGTCGTGGCGGCGGGTGTCGAGGTCGGCCACGATCGCCGCCACCGACCAGTAGCGGTAGCGGTCCACGACGTTGCGCCGGTCGCCGTGCGCCAGCAGCTCGGGATCGAGGCGCGGGTCGTCGGGCCAGGGCCCGGGATGCGGGCCCACACCGACCTCCTCCGCGTGGGCCGCCGACGCGTCGTGGCGGCCCTCTCCGAGCGGTCCCTCGCCGGAGGGTGCGGCCGGCGTGCCGTTGTCCGTCACGGGCGCGGACCGTACCGTGACGAGGTGCCCGCACCGGACGTCACGCTCCTGGTCGCCCACGGGAGCCGCAACCCCCGCACCGCCGCCGACCACACGGCGCTGTGCAACGCGGTCGCCGCGGCCACCAGCGGGCCCGACGGCGCGGCGACCGTCCTGCCCGCCTTCCTGGAGATCAGCGAGCCGTCGATCGGTGACGCCATCGACGGCGCGGTCGCCGACGGCGCCACGACCGTCACGGTGCTCCCGCTGTTCGTGCACGTCGGCAACCACGTGGAGCGTGACATCCCCGAGATCGTCGCTGCGGCCCGGGCCCGTCACCCCGGCGTGGACGTGGTGCTGCGACCGCACATCGGTGCGGGCGCCGACTTCGTCCAGCTCGTCGCCCACGCCGTCCGCCGCTGACGCGCTGCGTCACCCGTTCTGTGATGCTCCGGACCGGGATTTCCCGGTTGTTCTGTCGCGCAGCATGGGTGACACCTATGTCGCGCAGCATCGGTAACAGCTCAGGACGGTAGTTGTCGTGGTCCTCCGCGTCGCCGGCCTGAGGGCTGGTAGCGCTTGGTCGGGTCG
>JAEZAI010000496.1 GCA_023427825.1 Actinomycetes bacterium | reverse complement strand
GCGTCTCGATGAAGCCGAACTGGTTGACGCGGGCGAAGGTGGCCAGCGCGCCCTGGAGGCCGATGTTCGGACCCTCGGGCGTCTCGATCGGGCACATGCGGCCGTAGTGGCTGAAGTGCACGTCGCGCACCTCGAAGCCCGCGCGCTCACGGCTCAGGCCGCCCGGGCCGAGGGCCGAGAGGCGACGCCGGTGGTTCAGCCCGGACAGCGGGTTGACCTGGTCCATGAACTGGCTGAGCTGGGAGGTCCCGAAGAACTCCTTGATCGCCGCGACCACGGGCCGGATGTTGATCAGGGTCGTCGGCGTGATCGCCTCGACGTCCTGGGTGGTCATGCGCTCGCGGACGACCCGCTCCATGCGGGACAGGCCGATGCGGACCTGGTTCTGGATGAGCTCGCCGACCGAGCGGATGCGACGGTTGGCGAAGTGGTCCTGGTCGTCCAGGCGGTAGCCGTGCGTGCCGGCGGCCAGGTTGAGCAGGTAGGTCGTGGCGGCCAGGACCTCGCAGCGGCTCAGCACCGGCTGGTCGGGATCCGGCACGTCGAGCAGGCCCGCCAGCTGCGGGAACTGCTCCTGGAGCCGCTCGATCTCGGGGCCGAGCTTGCGGTTCAGCTTGTAGCGACCGACCCGGCTGAGGTCGTAGCGACGCGGCTCGAAGAACGCGTTGTTGAAGTAGTTGCGCGCCGAGTCCGGCGTGGCGGGCTCACCCGGGCGGGCCCGCTTGTAGATCTCGATGATCGCCTCGTCCTGGGTGGGAGCGAGCTCGCGGTCCTTCTCCCACTGCCCCTCGAGGAAGTCGAAGTGGCGGACGAACGCCTCCAGGAAGCCGGGGGCGTTCTCCTCGTCGTAGCCGAGCGCGCGCAGCAGGACGAACAGCGACAGGCGGCGCTTGCGGGCGACGCGGGTGCCGGCCGTCGGGTCCTTGCCCGGCTTCTGCTCGACGTCGAACTCGATCCACTCGCCGCGGTAGGGGTGGATGGTGCCGGTGACCAGCTGGTGCTTGGACAGGTTCCGCAGTCGGAACCGCTCACCCGGCTGGAAGATGACGCCCGGCGAGCGCACGAGCTGGCTGACCACCACGCGCTCGGTGCCGTTGATGATGAACGTGCCCTTGTCCGTCATCATGGGGAAGTCCCCCATGAACACCGTCTGCTCCTTGATCTCGCCGGTGTTCGCGTTCATGAACCGGGCGCGGGCGAAGATCGGAGCGGAGAAGGTCATGTCCTTCTCCTTGCACTCCTCCACCGTGAACTTCGGCGGCGGGCGCAGGTCCTCGTCGAACGGGTCGAACTCCAGCTCGAGGCTCAGGGGCTCGGTGAAGTCCTTGATGGGCGAGATGTCGCGGAAGGCATCGGCCAGACCCTGCTCGACGAACCAGCGGAACGACTCCCGCTGGATGGCGATCAGGTTCGGCGGATCGAGAACCTCGTCGAGGTTCGCGAACGAATAGCGGTCGCGGAAGGTGACGCGAGAGGACAAGGAGCTACTCCCTGTTGCTGGGCGAGCGGTGAGCGCTGGGCGGGCGGCGGGTGATCACCGAGTCCCGGGCGCGCGTCATCGAAGCGGAATTTCCTGGCAGAAGAGAAGCTTCGACGGACGAACGGCAGGGCACGGCAACCGAACAGAATACGCGGACGTACAGGGTCGGTCAAGCAGCCCGGAACAGGCCGATGGGGTCGCCGGCACCCCTTCCTGAGAGGTCACCGCGACACCGTGGCGTTCGGCTCCGGGGAGCGTACGAAGGTGGCCCTCCGGGGTCAAGCACCCTCGCGTCACGCCACCGTCCCGGGACGCGGACCGGCTGCCGCCCCGGTCGCCTACGCGACCCGGACGACAGCCGGTCGGACGTGCTGGCCCGGGACGTCCCGGGCGCGGCATCACTGGATCTCGACGGTGCCTCCGGCGCCCTCGATGGCCTCCTTGGCCTTGTCGGCCTCGTCCTTGGAGACGCCCTCGAGCACGGGCTTCGGGGCGGACTCGACCAGATCCTTGGCCTCCTTGAGACCGAGGCTCGTGAGGCCGCGCACCTCCTTGATGACCTGGATCTTCTTGTCGCCGGCGTCGGTGAGGACGACGTCGAAGCTCGACTTCTCCTCGGCCTCGCCGCCGCCGTCGCCGCCACCGGCGGCCGGGGCCGCCGCGGCCACGGCCACGGGAGCCGCCGCCGTCACGCCGAAGCGCTCCTCGAACTCGCTCAGCAGCTCGGAGAGCTCGAGCACCGTCATGTTGGAGATCGCGTCGAGGATCTCTTCCTTGGTCGCCATGTCTGTCACTCCTCTTCCTGTGCGGCGTCGTCGGCGCTCGCCTCGACCGCGTCCCCGTCAGCGGGGGTCTCGTCCTGATCTGTGGTGTTCTCCGCCTCGGTCTCGGCAGGTGCCTCGACCTCGGCCGCAGCGGTGTCCGCTGGATCTGCCTCGGCAGTGGGTTCGTCGGTGGTGGTCGGGCTCGTCGCCGCGCCGCCCTGCTCGATCAGCGCCTGCAGCGCGTAGGCCATCTTCTGCGGGATGGCGTTGAGCAGGCTGGCGAAGTTCTGCATGGGCGCAGCCATGCCACCGGCGAGACGAGCGAGCAGCTCCTCACGGGGTGCGACCTCCGCCAGGCGGGACAGCGCCGCCTGGTCCAGCAGCGAGTCGCCCAGCACGCCGCCCTTGAGGACCAACAGCGGGTTGGACTTCGCGAACGACTTGAGGGCCTTCGCCACGGTCACGACGTCGCCCGGCGTGCCGTCGGCCTTCTCGCCGACGAACGTGAGCGCCGTCGGGCCGAGCAGCTGCTCGTCGAGATCCAGGTCCAACGACGTCGTCGCCCGCCGCACGAGCGTGTTCTTGTACACGCGGTACTCGCCACCGGCCTCGCGCAGCGAGGTCCGCAGGTCCTGCAGGTCCCGAACCGTCAGACCGCGGTACTCGGTGATGATCACGGCGTCCGCGGTCTGGAACTTGTCCTTGACCTCGTCCACCACGGCCACCTTCTCCGGCCTCGGGTTCTCCATCTGACACCTCCTTCCGTCTTGCTCGGGGGGCGCCGGCTCCCCGGAGGGACGGCGACCCGCTTCCTGTGGTCGGGATCCGGCGCCCGCAACAGCGGACGCCTCCTCGACCGACCCAGGGGACGGCGTTCGGATCAGGTGTCCACCTACCCAGGTGGGCCGGTGCGCCGGGTCCGCCGTGGCGGTCCGAGGCCTGGGCCCGTTCTGCACCGTCCGGTGCGCCGGGGGTCTCTGGCGAGTGTCAGATCTCTTGGTGCTCCCCCGGAGGGGAACCGGTCGATGCTACCGGACACGTCGGGCCCGGCACCATCGGCGCTCCTGCGGTGCTCAGCCCTCGAGGCGGGCGACGTCCAGCTGGACGCCCGGGCCCATGGTGGAGCTGAGGGTCACCTTGCGGATGTAGCGGCCCTTGGCCGAGCTCGGCTTGGCCTTGTTGAGCTCGTCGATGATCGCCGTGAAGTTGGCGACCAGCGCCTCGGAACCGAAGCTCGCCTTGCCGATGCCGACGTGCACGTTGCCGTTGCGGTCGGTCCGGTACTCGACCTTGCCGCCCTTGAACTCCTCGACCGCCTTGGCGGGATCGGGGGTCACGGTGCCGGTCTTGGGGTGCGGCATGAGGCCACGCGGGCCGAGCACGCGACCCAGGCGGCCGACGAGCGGCATCAGGTCGGGCGTGGCGATCGTGACGTCGAAGTCGAGCATGCCGCCCTCGATCTGGGCGGCCAGGTCCTCGGCACCCACGAGCTCGGCGCCGGCCGCCTCGGCGGCTGCGGCGGCGTCGCCCTGCGCGAAGACCGCGACCCGCACGTCCTTGCCCGTGCCCGACGGCAGCGCGACGGTGCCCCGGATCATCTGGTCGGCCTTGCGGGGATCGACCCCGAGCCGCACGACGGCCTCGACCGTCTGGTCGAAGCCGGCCGTGGCCAGGCTCTTGACGACGTCGATCGCCTCGTCGCCGGTGTAGTGACGCTCGCGGTCGTACCGCTTGGTCGCGTCGAGGTAGCGCTTTCCGTGTGCCATGCGAATCCTTCCGGTTCTCCCTCGTCTGTGACCCGGGTGCCCGGGCGAGGTCCTCCCGGGTGGGGTGTGCGACGGCCGAAGCCGCCGCTGAGTGACGCCGAGCCTGGGCTCAGACGACCTCGATGCCCATGGAACGGGCGGTGCCGGCGATCTGGAGCTTGGCGGCGTCCAGGTCGTCGGTGTTGAGGTCGGGCAGCTTGGTCTGGGCGATCTCGGTGACCTGGGCGTCGGTGATCTTGCCGACGAAGCCGCGGCCGGGGTTCTCGGCCGCCTTGTCCAGGCCGGCGGCCTCGCGGATCAGCACCGGGGCCGGCGGGGTCTTGGTGACGAACGAGAACGTGCGGTCCTCGTAGATCGAGATCTCGACGGGCACGATCGTGCCGCGCTGGGCCTCGGTCTTGGCGTTGTACTCCTTGCAGAAGTCCATGATCGCCACGCCGTGCGGGCCGAGCGCCGTGCCGACGGGCGGCGCGGGCGACGCCTGCCCGGCCGGGATCTGGATCTTGACGATGGCGACGACCTTCTTCTTGGCCATGACTTCACTTTCCTCGGACTTCTGGACGGATCCACGCTGCTGGACGGACCGATGGATGGGGATCCTGCGGTGTGCCCCTCGCACGCGAGGTGGTGCCGGACGGGCACGGCGAGGCCCACGAGCGGGCCGGACCGACGGACCATTCTGGTCCCCTGCGTGCACCGGCACAACCCGGGCCCGGCGGGGACGTGCACCGGGGGCGGCGCCCCAGCGCCGGTCAGAGCTTGGCGACCTGGGAGAACTCGAGCTCGACCGGGGTCTCCCGGCCGAAGATGTTGACGAGCACCTTGACCTTGAGCTGGTCCTCGTTGATCTCCACGATCTCGCCCGAGAAGTCCGCGAACGGACCCTCCTTGACCCGCACCGTCTCGTTGATCTCGTACTCGAGGCGGGGACGGGTGGACTTGCTGGGCGTGCTCTCCTGCGTCTCGTCCTTGACCTGCAGGAAGTTCTCGACGTCCTTGCGGGGCAGAGGCTGCGGCTTGTTGCCGGCGCCCACGAAGCCGGTCACGCCCGGCGTGTTGCGGATCACGTACCAGCTGTCGTCGTCGAGCGAGCAGCGGACCAGCAGGTAGCCGGGGAACATCTTCTTCTGGACGACGACCTTCTTGCCCTGCTTGAACTCGACGACGTCCTCCATGGGGATGACGACCTCGTGGATCCGGGACTCCATGTTCATCGACGCCCGCCGGGCCTCGATGTTCTGGCGGACCTTGTTCTCGTAGCCCGACTGCGTGTGCAGCACGTACCACTTGCCCGGACGGTCGTAGGGCGACTCGGGCTTGGGGGCCGGCGCGGCCTCCTCGAGCAGCTCCTCCTCGTCGAGCACCTCGGTGTCCTCGGCCGGCCCGTCGGCGGCCGCTGCGGTCTCGGCGGCAGCGTCCTCGGCGTCCTCGGCGTCCTCGGCCTCGTCGGCCTCGTCCAGGATCGCCTCGGCCTCGGCGAGCTCGTCCAGGGCCGCGTCGACCTCGGCCGGTGCCTCGACCAGCACGCCCTCGGGCTCGATGTCCTCGACCTCGGCGATGGCCTCGACGGCATCGCTGGCGGCGTCGTCGCCCTCGACCTCCGCGATGAACTCCTCCACCTCGGCCTCGCGCTCGACGGCGGCCTCCAGCGCGTCCTCCGCACTGGTGTCCGCCGAGTCGGCGACGTTCACGTTCTCGTCAGTCATGGATCTCTCTTCGCTGCGCCCTGTGGCGGCAGTCAGTACGTCGTTGTCGTCAGCGCGCCCAGCGCGCCGGTGGAGTCCGTCCCCGGATCGAGGACGATGCGGAAGAGCTCGCCGAACACGTAGTCGATCGCGAACACGCCGGCGGTGAAGATGATCAGCGCCACGAGCACGATCGTGGAGTACCGGATGACCTCCTGGCGGGTCGGCCAGGAGACCTTCTTCAGCTCGGCACGGACCTCCCGGACGAACTCCAACGGCTTCGTGCGCTCGGTCTTCAGGTTCTGCGCCGGCGCCTTTCGATCACGCGTCGCCTGCGAGCCGTCAGCATTGACCTGCCCGGCACGCTGCGCGGCGCGCTTCTGCTCTCGGTTCATCGCCATCGTTCGGGGACCTCTTCGAAAGGTGTTGAGCAGGGCAGGAGGGACTCGAACCCCCAACCGCCGGTTTTGGAGACCGGTGCTCTACCAATTGAGCCACTGCCCTGAGTCGCCGTTCCCTCGGTCCACGCGCATGGCTGCGCCAGACCTCGCGAGCGACGTCAGGGGGCCACGATAGACGCGCGAGCCCCCACTCCACGACTCGCGTTCCGATCGACACTCACAGCGAGGCTCAGCCTGCCAGCGACGGCGACCGGCGGGACCTGCTCGCGATCAGGACCGCCCCGACGACGCCGGCCACCGTGACTCCCTATCCGGCCAGCGACGGCGACCGGCGGGACCGGCTCGCGATCAGGACCGCCCCGACGACGCCGGCCACCGTCGCGGCGCCCGCGCCGGCGGCATAGGCGATGCGGCGGCGGCGCAGCAGCGAGCGGACCGCGTGGCGCTCCCCCACCTCCTCGACCGCGGCGAGGACGTCGGTGAGCACGCCGGGCGCGGGTTCCAGGACCTCGCTGCGCAGCGAGCGCATGGTGCGCAGGACGCGGCGGTACTGCACGAGCTCGGCCTGGCAGCGCAGGCAGTGCTCGACGTGGGCGCGCATGTCCGAGGGCGGTACGACCGAGCCGTCCGACATGGCGGGCAGCAGCGGGGCCACCTCGTCACAGCGCACGGCCGGGCACCTCCGCCAGCTCGGGGAAGACGTCGGAGCGGAGGCGGTGGCGGGCCCGGTGCAGGCGCACCTTGGCCGCCGTGACGGTGATGCCGAGCTCCGCGGCGATGTCCTCGTGGGGCAGCTCGTAGACGTCTCGCAGCACCACGACCGCCCGCAGCTTCGGGGGCAGCTGGGAGAGCGCCACGAGCAGGCGGTCGCGGAGGTCGCCGGCGTCGGCGACCAGTGCGGGGTCGTGGTCCGACCGGGGATCGACGATCGGGGTGTCGTCGTGCAGCTCGTC
This sequence comes from Actinomycetes bacterium, assembly GCA_023427825.1. Classification (GTDB taxonomy): domain Bacteria; phylum Actinomycetota; class Acidimicrobiia; order Acidimicrobiales; family Microtrichaceae; genus Dermatobacter. The sequence goes on along the minus strand of JAEZAI010000496.1, from coordinate 498 downwards.
GTGGCGGTGCTTGCGGCTGCGGCCTGCCTGGGTCATGGCCACGTTGGCGGTGATCCGGTACATCCAGGTGGAGAACCGGGCGTCGCCACGGAATCCGTCGAGGCTCCGGTAGGCCCGCAGGTAGGCCTCCTGGGTGACGTCGCGGGCGTCCTCGGCGCAACCCGTGAGGTGCAGGGCCAGCGAGTAGGTGTCGCGGTGGGTCGCCTCGACAAGCCGGGCGAACGCCGCCTGGTCGCCGTCCCGGGCCGCCGCCACGTCCGCCGCCATGGGATCGACCGGCCCCACCGCCTCGGCGGCCGCTCCCTCGACGACCACCCGTAACCGGACCGGGCCCTCCCCGAGGGCGTCGACGGTCGCACGGAGTGACGGGTCGCTCACCCCTGCCACCCTACGCGGACCACCTCCGGCACTCAGACCACCCACCCACGCACCGAGGAGGGGCGGGGTGCGGGGTGCCGCCGAACGGGCCGTTGGGGGAGCGAAGCGGAGGAGTAGGCC
>JAEZAI010000463.1 GCA_023427825.1 Actinomycetes bacterium | reverse complement strand
CGGCTGCCGCAGCAGGAGCGTCAGCAGCCGGTGCCGCAGCCCCGGAAGCCCCCGCCGCCGGGGCGGCCGCAGGCGGAGCGGGCTCGGCGGCAGGCGCCGCCGCAGGGGGCCGAGGGGCGGCCGGTGTCTGCGTAGTACCCGGTGCCGCTTCCGGACCTGGTGCTGCGTCTGCCATCTCGGCCGCCCTTCAGTCGTGCCTGTACACAGAGTGTGGAACTGCTTACTTGCAGGTTGCCAGCATGTCCGTCAGGGCCGACTTCTCGGCCGCGGTGACGGTCAGCTTGTAGAAACTCTTCACCGTTACCCAGTCTTGCGCATATGTGCACCAGTAGGCCTTGTTCGGCGGCTTCCAGGTCGACGGGTCCTGGTCACCCTTGGACCGGTTCGACTGGAGGCTGACCGCGAACAGCTGTGGCCGCGTCAGGTCGTTGGCGAACTGCTTGCGCTGCTCATCGGTCCACTTGCTGGCACCGGACCGCCAGCCGGCGGCGAGCGGGACCATGTGGTCGATGTCGAGGGCCTTCGGGTCGGTGAGGGTCTTGTCGTCGTACAGACTGAGCCAGGTCCCCGCCGTGATCTTGCAGTCGGCGTCGGCCTGGACGCCCTTGCCGTCGCGCTTGAGCACGACGTCGCGGGTGTCGCAGCCGTTGCCCTGGCCGCTCCAGTGGGGGAACTTCTCACGGCTGTAGCCGGCCATCGATCCGGCTGTCGCGACGGTGAGCTGCTCGAGGGCGGCCGTGGCCGCGCCGGGGTTGCCGGCGGCGGGCGACTTGGTCGCGCCGGTGCTCGCACCGCCGCTGCCTGCCGTGGACGAGCTGGGCGCGGACGCGCCCGGCGTTGAAGAGACCTCACAACTGCCGGCGCCGGTGAGCACCGTGGCGAGTGCGAGAGCGAGGAGGACGGCTTTGCCGTTGGAGGGGCTCACGCCACCACTGTGCGGCATGGACGCACGCAGTGGGTGGAGCGCCACGGTGGGATTCCCGACACCAGCGGGGCGGGAGTGACCGGAGAACCGGGACGGTGGTCCCTGTCACCCGGGACGCCGGGCCCGGCAGGATCGACCGTATGAGCAGCACGAAGGTGACCTGGGCAGGACCCACATAGCGGGAAAGGCCGGCCCTGGACGGGCCGGCCTTTCGATGAGATCAGCTGCGGTTGGCGGCGCTCAGCACGGCGCGCAACGATGCGGTCACGATGTTGGCGTCGATGCCGACGCCCCAGTAGGTCTGGCCGTCGACGGAGCACTCGACGTAGGCCGCGGCCTGCGCACTCTCACCGGCGGTGAGCGCGTGCTCGGCGTAGTCCAGCACCCGCACGTCGACTCCGAAGTCGCCCAGCGCGTGGACGAACGCGTCGATCGGGCCGTTGCCGGTCGCGGAAACGGACCGGACCACCCCGTCGACCGCCACCTCGGCGGTCAGCGTGACCTTGCCGTCGACCGTGGAGGCCTCGTACCCGTGCAGCGTGAACCGCCGGTCGGAGAAGTACTCGGCGGAGAAGAAGTCCCACATCGCCTGCGGGCTGACCTCGCCGCCCTCGTCGTCGGTGTGCCGCTGCACGACGCCGGAGAACTCGATCTGCAGGCGGCGCGGCAGGTCGAGGTGGTGCTCGGACTTCATCACGTACGCGACGCCGCCCTTGCCCGACTGCGAGTTGACCCGGATGACCGCCTCGTAGGAGCGGCCGACGCCCTTCGGGTCGATCGGCAGGTAGGGCACGCCCCACTGGTAGCGGTCGACGTCGACCCCGGCGGCCGCGGCGTCGCGCCACAACGCGTCGAAGCCCTTCTTGATCGCGTCCTGGTGCGAGCCGGAGAACGCGGTGTAGACCAGGTCGCCCGCGTAGGGGTGCCGCTCATGCACGGGCAGCTGGTTGCAGTACTCGACCGTGCGACGGATGTCGTCGATGTCGCCGAAGTCGATCATCGGGTCGACGCCCTGCGAGAACAGGTTCAGGCCCAGCGTCACCAGGCACACGTTGCCGGTGCGCTCGCCGTTGCCGAACAGACAGCCCTCGATGCGGTCGGCGCCGGCCAGGTAGCCCAGCTCGGCGGCGGCCACGGCGGTGCCGCGGTCGTTGTGCGGGTGCAGCGACAGCAGCACGGAGTCGCGGTAGGCCAGGTTGCGGCTCATCCACTCGATGGAGTCGGCGTAGACGTTGGGCGTGGCCATCTCGACGGTCGCGGGCAGGTTGACGATCGTCTTGCGGTCGGGCGTGGGCTGCCACACGTCGTTGACGGCGTTGCAGACCTCGACGGCGAACTCCAGCTCGGTGCCGGTGTAGGACTCCGGCGAGTACTCGAACCGGATCTCGGTCTCGGGCATGTCGTCGGCGAACTTCTTGCACAGCCGGGCGCCGTGGACGGCGATGTCCTTGATGCCGTCCTTGTCCTGCCCGAACACGACGCGGCGCTGCAGCGTCGACGTCGAGTTGTACAGGTGGACGATGGCCTGCTTCGCGCCGCGCAGCGACTCGAAGGTGCGCTCGATCAGCGCCTCGCGCGCCTGGGTCAGCACCTGGATCGTGACGTCGTCGGGGATCCGGTCCTGCTCGATCAGCTCGCGGACGAAGTCGAAGTCGGTCTGGCTCGCCGAGGGGAAGCCGACCTCGATCTCCTTGTAGCCCATCCGGACGAGCAGGTCGAACATCCGGCGCTTGCGCGCGGGGCTCATCGGGGCGTTCAGGGCCTGGTTGGCGTCGCGCAGGTCGACCGAGCACCACAGCGGCGCGGCGGCGATCCGCTTGCCGGGCCAGGTGCGGTCGGGCAGGTCGACCGGCGTGGTCGCCGCGTACTTGTGCACCGGCATGGGGCTGGGCGTCTGCGGGTGGCCGTTGACGGTGCGGGCCGGCGCGGCGGCCGGGACGGCGGGGCGGACGTAGCCGGCGACGCCGTGGACGTGGGGCTGCTCGTTGGCGGGATCGAACGCGGACGTGGTCGCCGCGGTGGTGCGATCAGTGGTGCTCACGGGGGGCTCCTGGGAGGTCTCGTCTGGTCGCGGCCGAGCAACGCGAAACCCGCGACGAGGGAGCCGGCCTGTTAGAGGCCCTCGTCGCGGCAGCTAAGGAGCAGTCCGTACCGCACGCCGCCACGGTACACGACCGGGTGCTACACAGGCCTGATGGACGCCCGCCGCCCGCGCCGGGACCCCGCGCCGCCCGCGGTCGAGCGACTGGACCCCGCCCGCCTGACCGAGGCCGACCTGCACGGCTGGCTGACCGTGCGCAACGCGGTGCACGCCCTCCCCCCGGTGGCGGAGCCGCCGTGGGCGGCGGCCGGCCAGCGCGCACACCTGACGCTCGATCCGCCCGACGAGCCGCAGACCCGGCTGGTCACCCGGGACG
>JAEZAI010000389.1 GCA_023427825.1 Actinomycetes bacterium | reverse complement strand
AAGGCGAGGTGCAGCACCGCGGCCCGCATCTCCTTGCCGATGCCGCGGCCCTGGTACGGCAGTCCGAGGAACGACCCGGTCGACACCGTCCGCAGGAGCGGGAACCGCGTCGCCTCCACGCCCTGGGTGCCGACGCAGCGCTCGTCCTCGTACACGGCGAGCGGCAGGTGCCATGAGTCGACGGACCACTCGGCCCAGTTCCGGAACCAGAACCGGTACGCCTCGCGGGTCCGCTCCGGCGGGTCCTTGTCGGTGAACGGCGTGAGGAACGGCATCGTCGTCGGGTCGTGCAGCCCCGCATCGATCACCTCGACCAGGTCGGCCATCTCCCGCTCGCGCAGCGGCCGCAGCTCCAGTCGGGGAGTTCGGATGCGCAGGTCCCACAGCGGCCAGTGGGGATGTCCCATGTCGTCGAGGATGCCAGCGGTGCCTCGCCGTCCGCTCCCAACTTTGCGGTGTCGCGGATCCATCGAGATCGCTCAGATGGACATCAAGATCACGTCAACGCCCCTTCCCTCACACGGCTCTGTGCGTTCCACTGGAGGTGATGACGAACGCGACGGAATCCACCGAGGGGCGACGGCGGCGTGAACGCACGCTGACTCGGGCGATCATCGGCGCGATCGTCGTCCTGCTCGCGATGCTGGTGTACAACGCCGCGGTCCCCGGCGGCAACCGTCCACTCGAGGACCGGTTCGTGGCGCAGTTCCGGCGGGACCACCCGGAGCTGTCGGTGGCCGCGGCGCCCGACGACCGGCTGCTCGACGCCGCCCGGCGCGGCTGCAGCCCGGACGGCCTGGCGAGCGCGGACGAGGCGTGGCTGGACACGCTCGACGTCGACCTGGGCGCCCTCGTCGACGACGCGGGTGCGCTCTGCCCGTCGCGCTGAGGCGCGGCCGCCGGGCGGTTCAGCGGTCGATCTTGACCGACGGTGCGCCGAACGCGACCGTGATCGTCGCCGGCATGCCCATCAGCTCGATCGGGTCGCCCAGCGGGGTGGCGCTCGCCACCGACAGCACCTCGCCCTTGTGCTCACCGGTGGTGATCGTGAGCTCCAGGTGCGTGCCGCCCTCCTCGGTCGTCCCGGCGTCCACGACGAACGCGTCGTAGGAGCCGTCCTCGAGCGGAGATCCGTCCGTCATGGGCCGGGACTCTACGCGGGGGAGGAGCCTCGATCGCTCCGCCGCCCGCTGCCCGGATGCCCGATGCCGGATGCCGGATGCCGGATGCCCGCTGCCCGACGCGAACCGACCCACCCGCCGGACACGGGTGGGTCGGTTCTGTTCCATCCACCTCGAGATGCTGCCTGCGGGGGACGGATCCGGGCCGTGACCCGTCCCCCGCAGCGATCTGCGAGCGGTCAGACCTTCTCTGTGCTGACCTTCTCTGTGCTGACCGGCGCTGTGCTGACCGGTTCCTTGTCGAAGTTCGGGCTGGTCGGCGTGATGTAGACGACGCCGGCACCCGACTCCAGGTGGTACGGCGGCACGCCGTGCTCGACGAGGTCGATGCCCTCGAGCTCCTCTTCCCGGCTGATCCGGAGGTTCCAGGAACCGGGGATGGTGCGGAGGAGCTTCATGATGATCAGCGCCGCACCGCCGACCACGACGATGCAGGACAGGCTGCCGATGATCTGGGCGATCAGCTGACCGCCGCCGCCGCCGTAGAAGAGGCCCTCGATCGGCGCAGAGTTGTCGGCGCCCTCGGAGGTCGGGATCCCGTACTGGCCGGTGGCGAAGAGGCCGACGGCGAGCGTGCCGAAGATGCCGCAGAGGAAGTGCACCGGCACGGCACCGATGGGGTCGTCGATGCGGAGGTGCTCCAGCAGGTCCACGCCGAGCGGGACGATGATCCCGGCGATGGCGCCGATGAGCACCGCCCCGAGCGGGTTCACCCAGTAGCAGGGAGCGGTGATGGCGACGAGGCCGCCCAGGAAGCCGTTGAGCGACATGCCCAGGTCCCACTTCTTGGAGCGGGGGTAGACGAAGAGGACGGCGACCATCCCACCGGCACAGGCGGCGAGCGTCGTGTTGCCGGCGACCCGGCCGATGCCCTCCCAGTCCATCGCCGACAGCGTCGAGCCCGGGTTGAACCCGTACCAGCCGAACCAGAGGATGACGGCGCCGATCGAGGCCATGACGAGGTCGTGGGGCGGGAAGAGGCCGCCGCCGTCACGGGCGAACTTGCGGCCGAGGCGTGGGCCGAGGGCGATGGCACCGGCGAGGGCGATCACGCCGCCGACGGTGTGGACGACGGTCGAGCCGGCGAAGTCGCGGAACACGGTGCCGTCGGGGACGAGCCCGTTGAACCAGCCCATCGTGTTGCCGAGCCAGCCGCCCGGCCCCCAGACCCAGTGCCCGAAGATCGGGTACAGGAAGCCCGAGACGCAGATCGAGTAGAGGATGTCGCCCTTGAAGCTGGTGCGGCCGACCATCGCGCCCGACGTGATCGTCGAGGCGGTGTCGGCGAACGCCAGCTGGAAGAGGAAGAACGCCAGGAAGGCGATCCCGGTGCCGTTGTAGTCCGGCGTCATGCCGGAGAGGAAGAAGTACTCGTGGCCGATCAGGCCGTTCCCGGTGCCGAACATGAAGGCGAAGCCGATCGCCCAGAACAGGATCCCGCAGAGGCAGGTGTCGAACACGCACTCCATCAGGACGTTGACGGCCTCGCGGGATCGGGCGAAGCCCGCCTCGAGCGCCATGAAGCCCGCCTGCATGAAGAAGACGAGGAAGGCGGCCACGAGGACCCACATCGTGTTGATGGGGTTGATCGTGTCCGCCGCCTCCACCGCGAGGTGCGAGGCGGTGGACGCCCCGGCCTCGGCGCCGAAGATGGACCCCAGCGCCTTGACGATCGCGAGGAGGGCGACGATGCCCAGCATCTTGCCGGCCAGGATCACCCCGAACATCTTCCGCGTGTTGGGATCTTTGAAGCGTTGCACCCGTGTTGAGATCATGCGGCGCAACGTAGGAAGAAGACATTACCGAGGCATTAGCTCGCCATGAAGGGAACGCTTCGGGGCTGTTTCAGCAGTGTTTCGGCCCGGCCGGCCGAGCGTCCTCGACCGCTTGCTGTCAGTCGTCAGTCGTCACCAGCAGCCGGTAGCCGACCCCCGTCTCGGTGGCGATCTCGACGCCGGAGGCGGTGCCCAGCTTGCGGCGCAGGTTGGTGACGTGGACGCGCAGCGATTCGGCGGACCCGCCTCCGGCCGGCCACAGCTCCTTCATGATCGATGCATGCGTGAGCACCCTGCCGGCCCTGCTCACCAGCAGGATCGCCAACCGGTACTCCTTCTGCGTCAGGTGGACGCGCTCGCCGTCGACCGTGACGGCGTGGGCATCGGTGTCGATGAGGATCCGGCCGGCGGAGAGGTTCCTCGGGGCCTGGGCGTCGGTGCCGCCCGGCCGGTTCCGTCGGGCGACCCGCAGCCGCGCCATGAGCTCGGGGGTCGAGAACGGCTTGGTGACGTAGTCGTCGGCGCCCAGATCGAGCGCGGCGACCTTGCGCTCCTCGTCGCCGTCGGCCGACAGCACGACGATCGGGACGCCGGACGTCTCCCGCAGCCGGGCGCACACGTCGAGTCCGTCCATGTCGGGCAGGCCGAGATCGAGGATCACGACGCCCGGCTCGTTGGCGGACGCGGCGTCGAGGGCCGCTGCGCCGGTCCGGGTGACCACGACCGTGTGGTGCCGGGCGCCCAACGCCGTGGTCAGGAGCTCTGCGACCGACGGATCGTCCTCGACGACGAGGACGGTCGTGGGCGCCTCCGCGGCCGGCGTGTTCACGTGCGCCGGACCGGGGACGATCCCTCAGGTCCGCGTCGACGACGCTCTCGGCGTCCGTCAGACCGGAAGGAGGACGGTGAAGCGGGTGCCGCGTCCGTGGTCGTCATCGACCTGGATCGTACCGTCGTGGAGCTCGACGATCGCGCGGCAGATCGCCAGGCCGACTCCCGAGGACCCCGCGACCGAGCCCGATCGGAAGGGCTGGAAGAGCTGGTCGATCTCGTCGAGGTCGACGCCGCTGCCCCGGTCGACGACGTCGATGCGCAGCCTCGAGCGGTCGAGGCTCCCGAGCACCGTGACCGTCGCGCCGGGTGGACTGTGGCGGACGGCGTTGTCGACGAGGTTGTCGAGGACCTGCGACAGCTGCACGTCGTCCACGTCGACGAGCGGGAGGTCGGGTTGCACCTCCACCTCGAGTCGCACGTCCGTCGCACCGAGCACGAAGCGCCGAGTTGCGGCCCGGATGAGCAGCTCGACGTCGGTCGGGGACCGCTGGGGCTCCATGGCCCCGGCCTCGATGCGGCTGAGCGCCAGGAGGTTGGCGACCAGGTGGTCGAGCCGAGTGGCCTCTCGGTCGACGAGGCGCAGCATCCTCGTCCGGTCGGCCTCGTCCCGCACCTCGCCCTCGAGCAGCTCGGTCGCAGCTCCCTTGATCGTGGCCAGCGGTGTGCGGAGGTCGTGGGACACCGATCGGAGCAGCAGGCGTCGCTGCTGGTCCGCCTCGGCCAGCGAGTCGATGCGCGACGACACCAGGGTCGAGACCACCACCGCGACCGCCAGGAAGACGGCGAGGGCGATGGCGTCGTCGACGGCAGCGAAGCTGATCGCCCCGATCGGCGGGACCGACAGCGTGAACGCGACCGTCGCGATCGCTGCCACGAGGTACGCCAGCCATCGGCTGCCGAGCACCGCGGCGACGATGACCGGCACCACGAGCAGGAGCGCACGGGTGGCCTGGGACAGGTCGTGCTGAACGAGAGTGAGCAGCAGCACGATGCAGGCGAGCAGGGAGAGCGACACGAGGGCCGCGACCCCCGGCCGGACCGTGCCCGGCAACGTCCGCCGATCTCGCCGCGCCGCAGTCGCCATCGCCCCAGCGTGCCATCCCGCCAGCAGGTGTCCCGTCACCGAGCGCCCCTGGCCGGTGGTCACATGGTCTCGGCGAAGCTGACCTCTCCCTCGCCGCGGATCACGTTCTTGAGCAGCTTCCCCGACGCGTTGCGAGGCAGCTTGCCGTCCCAGCGCTCGACGTAGGCCGGCACCTTGAACGCCGCCAGGGTGTCGGCGACCCAGGCTCGGACGTCCGCGTCGGAGACCTCCTCGCCGGGCGCGAGCTCGATGACCGCCTTGACCTCCTCGCCGAACTCGGGGTGCGGCACACCCACGACCGCGGCGTCGGCGATGGACGGGTGCTCCACGAGGCGGTTCTCGATCTCGACGCAGTACACGTTCTCGCCGCCGCGGATCAGCATGTCCTTGGCCCGGTCGGTGATGTAGAGGTAGCCGTCCTCGTCCAGGTGGCCCACGTCGCCGGTGTGCAACCAGCCGTCGATCACGGTGTTGGCCGTGGCCTCCGGCTTGTTCCAGTAGCCGGCCATGATCAGCGGTCCGCGGATCAGCACCTCTCCGGTCCGGCCCGCGCCCAGGTGGGTGCCGTCGGGCCCGGCGATGGCCAGCTCGGTGTTCGGCATGGGCAGCCCGACCGAGTCGGGGCGCTCCAGGGAGTCACGTCCCGTCAGCGCGGTGGCGGCCGACGACGACTCGGTCAGGCCGTAGGCGTTGGTGGTCGCCCTGACGTTCGGGAACGTCTCACGGATGCGGCGCTGGAGCTCGTCGGCCGACGGCGACCCGCCGAAGCTGACCGACGTGATCGAGCTCAGGTCCCACTCGTGGCGGTCGGGGTGCTCGCAGCACCGCCAGATCATCGTCGGCACGGTGGCCCACAGCTGGATCCGCTCCCTCTCGATGGCGTCGAACGCGGCCTCGGGGGTGAAGCGTCCGGGCAGGATCACGAGTCGCAGGCCCGCCATCATCCCGACGACGAGCACGGAGTGGCATCCCGACACGTGGAAGAGGGGAGAGGTGAGCAGGGCCACGGGCTGGCCCGACCCGTCGCTCGGCGGCTCGGGCCCCTGGTTGCCGTCGTCGGGCTCGGACGCCTGCACCATGGCTCCCAGGGTGAGCAGGAACACCGTGTTCTGGAGGTTGGCGATCATGTTGCGGTGGGTGGAGATCGCACCCTTGGGCCGGCCGGTCGTGCCCGACGTGTAGAAGATGACGGCCGGGTCGCCCTCGTCGATCGGCTCGGTCGGCAGGTCGTCGGTGGGGTCGGTCATGAGCTCGTCGAAGCGATGGAGCTTGGGGCTCACCGAGCCGTCGGGCCGGGCGAAGTCCGACGGGTCGGCGTCGATCAGGAACACGTGCTCGAGCGTGTCGATGCCGTCGATCTCCTCGGCGACCCGCTCGAACCGCTTGCGGTCCGCGACCAGCACCCGGGCCCCCGAGTCCTCGAGCCCGTAGACGATCTCGTCGGTGATCCACCAGCCGTTGAGGCCCACGAGCACCGCACCGATGTCGACCGTGCCCCAGAACGTCAGGCACCACTCGGGGTTGTTCTGGCTGAGCACGGCCACCCGGTCGCCGTGGCCGACCCCGAAGGCCGCCAGGCGACGGCTCACGGAGTTCGCTCCCCGCATGAACTCCTTGTAGGTGATGCGCTCGTCCCCCCGGACGATGAACACCTTGTCGCCGTGGGACTGGCCGAAGCTGGCGACCACGCGCAGGTCGTTGAAGCGGTCCTTGTAGACCCGCATGGGCGTCTCGCCGACCTGCTCCTCGACGATCTCGAACGGACCCCCCGGTCCGGTCAGCTGGGCGCGCAGCTCCGTTGCGGTCGACATCTGTCCCCCTGTCGTCGGCCGCCCCGCGGCGGCACGCGTGACAGGAGTCTCGCGCCGGACCGGCGGTCCGTGCGGTCGTCAGCCGCCTGCGGTCAGTCGTCGGACGCGGTCGCCGGTTCCTCGTCCACGACGAGCGGCTCCGCCGGGCGCAGTCCGCTGCGGCGGGCGGCCCGGCCGAGCAGGTGGCTGCCGATCGGGGTGGTCCAGAACTGCAGGGCGACGACCAGGGCGAGCTTGAGCACGTCCGCCCAGTCGGGCATGCGCAACGCTGCGCCGGTGGCGGTCAGCAGGATCGCGAGCGTGGTCGCCTTGGTCTGCACGTGGAGCCGGGCGTACGCGTCCGGCACGGTGTTCAGGCCGATCGCCGTCACCAGGCACGTGACGCACCCCAGGAGCATCAACACCGACGAGCCCACGTCGAGCGCCGCCCTCACGAGCCTCTCCGCTCGATGAAGCGGGCCACGGTGACCGTGCCCAGGAAGCCGAGCACCCCGATCAGCAGCGCGAGGTCCACGTCCAGGCCGTCGCGCTCCCATGCCGCGCTGACCATGAGCCCGCAGACGATGAACGCCACGATCGTGTCGACCGCGATCGATCGCTCGACGAGCGTCCGTCGCCGGAACGCGTGGAGCAGCGCGAGACCGGTCGACGCCAGCAGGAGGCCCAGGCAGATGGTGGCGACGGCGGTCACGGACGGTCCTCCCGGAGGGCTGGGCGGCGCAGTGCGGGATCGCAGGGTTCGATCGCCGCGACCACGAGCCGTTCCAGGTCCTCGATGTCGGACCGCACGTCGTCGGGATCGCCTACGCCGATGACGTGGACGTAGAGGACGGTCGGGTCGCTGCGGACGTCGAGGGTGAGCGTGCCCGGCGTGAGCGTGATGGCGTCGGCCACGATCGTCGCGACCAGCGGCGTCTGGTTGGTCAGCGGGCAGGCCACCACCGCCGCACGGAGCCGCTCGGGCGTGGGGCGGAGCGCGGTGACGGCGACCGCCCAGGTCGACTCCACGAGCATCCGGATGAACAGCACGCCGAACTTGAACGTCGGCCACGGGTGCACGACGTGCTCCCGCGTCCGTCGGCCGCTGATCCACAACACGACCGCCACCGCCACGGCGCCGCCGACCAGGTTGCCGACCGACGGCGATCCCTGCATGGCGACCCAGACGAGCAGCAGCAGCGCCGGCGGCAGGAGGCGGGCGAGCAGCCGGGCGCTCACGGACGGCCCTCCGCCTGCTGGTCGCCGTTCACGGCGGTCCGGTAGGAGTCGGGGTGGACGATCGACTCGGCGGCCCGCTCGCAGTAGCGGTAGATCGGTCCGGCGAACAGGGCGATCGCCAGGCCGAGCGCCGCGACGAGGGCCGTGACCGACGAGATCGCAGGGTGGTGGCGGAGGATGCCGGGGGAGGTGCCGTCGCCGGCCACCGGCCGATCGATCCCCTCGGGCGCACCCCAGAACAGCCCGGTCCAGATCTTCAGCATCGACACGAGCGTGAGCACGCTGCCGACCAGGGCGACCGCGACCATCGCCCACGCCTCCTGGTCCAGGCCGGCCTCGACCAGTCCGGTCTTGCCGACGAAGCCGGAGAACGGTGGGAAGCCGGCCAGGCTCAACGCCGGGAGCAGGAAGAGCACCGCGAGCGGCCCGGAGCGCCGAGCGAGCCCGGACACCTTGCTGATCGTGCTCGTCCCCGTCTCCCGCTCGACCACTCCCTCGACCAGGAACAGGGAGGTCTTGATCGGGATCTGGTGGAGGATGAAGAAGATCGTGGCGGCGATCGCGGCGACGCCCCCGAGCGCGACGCCCATGATCATGTAGCCGATCTGGCTCACGATGTGGAAGCTCAGGATCCGCTTCATGTCGCTCTGGGCGATCGCGCCGAGCACGCCGATGATCATCGTCAGGCCGGCGATCGTGAACAGCAGCGGCCGCAGCGTGCCGGGGAACAGGAGCGTCTGGGTCCGGACGATCGCGTACACGCCCACCTTGGTCAGCAGGCCGGCGAACACCGCGGTGACCGGTCCGGGCGCGGCGGGATAGCTGTCGGGCAGCCAGGAGAACAGCGGGAAGACCGCCGCCTTGAGGCCGAAGGCGATGAGCAGCAGCAGGTTGAGGCCCACCTTCACCCCGACCGGGAGTGCGGCGAGCCGCTCCGGCAGGTCGGCCATATTGAGCGTGCCGGTGGCCGCGAACACGAGCGCCACGGCCATCACCAGCAGGATCGACTCGAGCACGTTGAGGACGACGTAGGTGGTGCCCGAGCGGATCTGGTCGTCGGACCCCTCCAGGGTGATCAGCACGTAGCTGGCCATCAGCAGGACCTCGACCGCCACGAAGAAGTTGAAGAGGTCGCCGGCCAGGAACGCGGCCGAGATGCCGGCGGTGAGCGCCAGGTACGCGGGGTGGTACCAGATCGACCGCTCGTCGTCGCCCCGCTGCGCGATCGCGTAGACGAGGACCGCCGCGAGCATGAGGCCGGAGATCACCAGCATCAGGGCGGCGAAGCGATCGGCGACCAGGTTGATGCCGATGTGCGGCGACCACCCGCCCGCCGTGGTGGACAGGGTGCCGTTGCGGTCGACGTCCACGAGGATGGCGATGCTCAGCCCGAGGGTGGCCAGCGACGTCACGACGGCGAGCGTGCGCTGGAGCAGCGGCACCCGCACGGCGGCGAGCGTCAGGACCGCGCCGAACAGCGGGACCAGGACCGGCAGGGCGAGGAACCGGCTCACGTGGCGCTCCCGTCGACCTTGCCGCCGGTCGCGGCGCCGTCGGAGAGGCCATCGGTCGCCTCGCCGGGGAACTCGCTCGGCTCGATCTCCTCGTCCACGTCCTCGATCGAGCGCTCGTCGGCCTCGGATGCGAGGCGTCGATCGTGGATGTCGTCCTCGACCTCGTCGTTGCCGTCGATGGTCCAGGAGCGGTAGGCGATGGCGAGCAGGACCGACACGACGCCGAAGCCGATGACGATGGCCGTCAGCACGAGCGCCTGCGGCACGGGATCCGAGGGCGTGCCGTCCCGTCCGACGATCGGCGCGGTGCCGGCGTCGCCGCCGATGGCGACGATGAGCAGGTTGACGGCGTTGCCGAGCATGCCGATGCCGAGCACGATCCTCGTGATCGAGCGGTGCAGCATCAGGTAGACGCCGACGGATCCGAGGACGCCGATCAGCAGGCCCATGGCGATCGTCACGAGCCACCTCCCTCCGTGTCGGCGCCGTCGGGTGGCAGCACCCGGTCGACCGGCGGACCGAGCTCGGACGCCTCGGCGTCGGCAGCGACGAACGTGAGGAGGATCGCCATCACCACGCCGACGACCAGCACGTGCACGCCGATGTCGAAGAAGCCGGCGGTGACGATGTGCACGTCGCCGACCACTGGCACGTCCAGGTCCCACAGCTGGCTGTTCATCACGTTCAGGCCGAACGCGAGCGGTGCGGTCGTGGTGATCAGCGCCAGGCCCAGTCCGCCGGCGATCAGCCACACCGGGTCGAGCCGCAACCGGCCGACGCCCTCGACGCCCTCGGACAGGTATCGCAGCACCACCGCCGCCGCCATGATCAGGCCACCTGCGAACCCGCCGCCCGGGGCGTTGTGGCCCCGGAACGTCACGTAGAGGGACACGAGCAGGAGCACGGGCGTCAGGGCCCGGGCGCTGACCTCGAGGATGACCGAGCGCCGCATCACGTCGCCGGCTCCTCGGTGACGTCGGGCAGCGCGTCCAGGTCCGTGCCGTCGACGAGGCGGCGGCGACGCTGCTCGCGCCGGGCGACGCCGACGATGTTGACCACACCGATCGCTGCGACGGCCAGGACGGTGATCTCGCCCTGGGTGTCGAACCCGCGGAAGTCGACCAGCGTCACGTTGACGACGTTGCGACCGCCGCCCTCGGGCAGCGACCGGGCCATGTACTCGTCACCGACCGACGGCTCGGTCCGGAACGCGGGCACGATCATGGCCACCGCGGCGAGCGCTGCGCCGACCGCGACGGCGACGCCCACGCGCACCGCCCGCGGCGCCCACGCCGGCGCGGCCGCGAACCGGTCGGGCAGGCGGCCGAACACGAGCAGGAACATGACGATCGTGAGGCTCTCGACCAGGAACTGGGTCACGGCCAGGTCGGGCGCGCCCCGGATGAGGAAGACGACGGCCAGGCCGTAGCCCGTCCCGCCGAGCAGCACCGCGGCGGTGAACCGGCGCTTGGCGGTCAGCACCGACAGCCCGATCGCTGCGGTGAGCGCGGCCGCCGCGACTTCGAGCGTCGACGAGCCGAGCGGCCAGTCGGCGATCGCCTCGGCCACCCCGTCCTGGAACAGCATCCAGACGACGACGGACAACACGGCGCTGAACACGATGCAGAGGTAGAGCGGCAGCGAGCCGCTCTGGGTCACCGCGGTCAGCCGCCTGGCGCCGGCCAGCAGCCCGTCGTAGGTCCGGGCGTACGCCGCCTCGCCGAGCCCTCGCCGGGGTTCCGCGCCGCGATCGGCCCGGACGACGAGTGCGCCGACGACGGCGCCGACGGCGAGGATGACCGCCGACAGCGCGAGCGCCGGTCCGAACCCGGCCCACAGCGCGAGGTGGCCCTCGACGTCGACCCCGGCGGGCTCGAGCGACGCGACGACGTGCTCGAACCACCCGCCGGCGACGCCGGCGGCGAGTCCCAGTCCGAGTGACGCCGCAGCGAGCAGGACGGGGGATAGCACGAACAGGAGGCGCGGCCGGGTCACGGCCGTGGGATCGATCGGTCCCTCCCCGTCGGGCACGCCGGCGGCCCGGTTGCCGAACATCTCCCAGACGATCCGCACGGTGTAGGCGACGGTCAGGACCGACCCCAGCGACACGCCGACGAGGGCGAGCGTGCCCGTCCACCCGACCTCCGGTTCCAGGAGCGCGTCGCGCCCGGCCTCCTTCGTGACGTAGCCGAAGGTCGGCGGGACGGCCGCCATGCTGGCGGCGGCGACGAACGCGGCGCCGGCCACGACGGGCAGCCGCTCGGTCAGCCCGCGGAGGCGGCGGAGGTCCCGGGTGTGCGCCTGGTGGTCGACCACGCCGACGACCAGGAACAGGGCGCACTTGTACAGCGCGTGGGCGCACAGCATCACGACGCCGGCGTACGTGGTCGCCGGGGTGCCGAGCCCGAGCAGGACCATCAGCAGTCCGAGCTGGCTGACCGTGCCGTGGGCCAGCGCCAGCTTGGCGTCCTGCTGGCGGAGGGCCCGCGCCCCTCCCAGGATCACGGTCGTGACGCCGACGAGCACCACCAGCGGCCGCCACGGCCCCTCGCCGGCGAACACGGGTGCGAACCGGGCCGCGAGCACCAGGCCGGCCTTCACCATCGTGGCCGAGTGCAGGTAGGCGGACACCGGCGTGGGCGCAGCCATGGCGCCGGGGAGCCAGAAGTGGAAGGGGAACTGCGCCGACTTCGTGAACGCCCCCATCAGCACCAGGACCAGTGCGGCGGCCACGACCGTGCCGGTGGGGGCCACCTCGAGCAGGCCCGAGATCGTCCACTCGCCCGACTGCTGGGCCAGCAGCACGAGCCCGGCGAACATCGCCAGTCCGCCCAACGTGGTGACCAGCAGCGCCCGAACGGCGGCGGTGCGGGCGATGGGCGAGGTGTCGTCGAACCCGATCAGGAAGAACGAGAGGATCGACGTCAGCTCCCAGAACAGGAACAGCGTCAGCAGCCCGTCGGACAGGACGAGCCCGAGCATGGCGCCGGCGAACGCGACGAGCAGACCCACGATCCGGCCGACCCTCGGCTCGTGGTCGAAGTAGGACCAGCAGTAGAGGAGCACCAGCACGCCGACGCCGCTGACCAGCAATCCCATGAACAGGCCGAACCCGTCGAGGCGCAGCACCAGGTCCAGGCCGAGCTGCGGCACCCACGTGACCGACTGCTCGACCACGTCGCCGTCCAGCACCACCGGCGCGTGCGTCACGAGCCAGCCGAAGGTCACCACCGGCGCCACCGCGGCGAGGGGAACGGCGAGTCGACCGATCGAGCGTCCGGGCGTCAGGCAGACGAGGGCAGCGACCAGATGGAGGAGGACGAGGGCGGTCATGAGGGGTCGGGGAGGTCCGAGTCGGTGCGCACCGCCGATTGCGCGCCGTCCGACTGGCGCACCACAGTACTGCCGTGCAGAACACCCCTCGACCCGCTCCTGGTGCGCGCCCGTCGGGCTTGCCCTACCCGGCGGCACCGCCCGTGGTCCGCGACGACCTGCCCGACAAGGGGCCGGGAGCGCCGGCATCGTGGGGCAAGCGGGCGGGCGCCCGTCTGCTCGACGTGGTGCTGATCAGCCTCCCGTCGCTGCTGCTCGCGCAGGCGCTCGGGGTCGAGGTCGTGACGCGGGACGGTACGACCGAGGTGACCGGCCCACGGTGGCCGCTCTTCATCTTCCCGGTCGCCTTCATCGCCTACGAGACGTTCTTCATCGGATGGCGGGGCAACACGCTCGGCAAGTACGCGTTCCGGACCAAGGTGGTCGGGTGGGACGGCGGCAACCTCCCGACCTACCAGGACGCAGCGATCCGGGCGCTCGTGCCCGGCGTCTTCCTGCTCGTCGCGGTGGCGGGCGGCGGATCGCCCCTCTCGCTCGCCATCATCGGGACGGTGGTGATCTACCTCAGCTCGCTCGTCGACCGGGTGTACCGCGGTTGGCACGACAAGGCGGCCGACACGATCGTGCTCTCCGCGCCCCGCGGCCTCCTCTGAACGAGGGTCGTCCTGCGGTTCGGACGGCATGACGTCGGGATCGTGGTGGAGGTGCGTCGGCATGGGGGAGGACGGGTCGGGGATGTGATCGGCCGCGCCGTCGGGTCCGTCGTGGCACCCCGCTGGCGGCGTCGGAACGGGACCGGCCGGCCCCCGTGGGGACCGGCCGGTGAGCAACGAGCTGTCCGATGGCCGGTGCGTGGCTCGGGCCGTGGCCACGCACCGGCGCATCGATCTCCGGAGCGGGTCAGGCGCCGCCGCCCGCCCGAACCTCCTCCTGCTGCGCCGCAGGGAGGGACTCGATGTTGACGTCGTCGAGCGAGAACGCTGCGTCGACCGGGTACGCCTGCAGGCCCATCTCCGGGACGTCGAGGCCCTCGATCTCGTCCGAGACGGAGGAGCGGATGCCGCCCTTCATCAGGGAGTTCTGGATCTTGAAGAAGGCGAAGGCGATGCCGAAGATCACCGTCCAGATCACGATCACGCCGATCGCCTGGGCGGCGAGCTGCTTCAGCCCGAGCGAGAAGTCGCCACCCAGGATGCCGGTGACGCCCTTGTCGGCAGTCGCGTCCGACTCGGTGAGGTTCCAGCCGGCGCCGTAGACGCCGCTCGAGAAGATGCCGACGCAGAGGACGCCGAACGAACCGCAGACGCCGTGGACCGCGACGGCCCCGACCGGGTCGTCGATGCCGCGCTTCTCCACGAAGAGCACCGCCTCGACCACGAGCACGCCGGCGATCGCACCGATCACCGCTGAGGACCACGCGTCGACGAACGCGCACGGGGCCGTGATGGCGACCAGGCCGGCGAGGAGGCAGTTGGCCACCATCGCCGGGTCGGGCTTCCCGAGCCGCTTCATGACGTAGAACATCCCGACCACCATGCCGAAGGCGCCGGCGATGCCCGTGTTGACCGCTGCGTTGGTGAAGCGCACGTCGGTGGCGGCGAACGTCGACGCCGCGTTGAACCCGAACCAGCCGAAGAGCAGGATCATCGTGCCGAGGATGGCCATCGGGATGTTGTGTCCCGGCAGCGCCCGCGGCTTGCCGTCCTTGTCGTACTTGCCGATGCGGGGACCGAGCACCATCGCTCCGGCCAGGGCGGCCACGCCGCCGGTCGCGTGCACGACGCCGGAGCCCGCGAAGTCCACGTAGCCGAAGCCGAGGTCGAGGCTGTTGCCGAGCTGCGAGAGCCAGCCACCGCCCCAGGTCCAGGCACCGAAGATCGGGTAGTAGATGGCGCCGCAGAAAAGGCCCCATCCGACGAAGGCGTTCCACTTCCAGCGCTCGGCCATGGAACCTGTCGGGATCGTGGCGGTCGTGTCCATGAAGGCGACCATGTAGAGGAAGAAGATCGCGACCGGTGCGAGCGAACCCGTCGGGATGTTCGTCAGCGCGATCGGACCCTTCCACAGGAACACCCAGCTCCCGGAGCCGACCAGGGCATCGCCGAGCGGCGCGTCGAGCCCGAAGTAGCCGGGATAGCTGAAGCCGCCGTACATGAGCGGGAAGCCGATGATGAAGAAGCCGACGAACCCGAGGCCGAAGATGACGAGGTTGGTCGACACGACGTGCGCTGCGTGCTTGTGCCGGCAGAACCCGGTCTCGACCAGGGCGAAGCCCGCCTGCATGAAGATCACGAGCACGGCGCCGACGAAGATGAACAGCAGGTTGAGGCTGAACCCTTCGGGCACTCCCGGCGCAGCGATCGACGGATCGAACGTCGGAGCGTCCTGCGCCGATGCCACGGATGGCAGCAGCAGCGCGAGTCCTCCTGCGATCAGGAGTCCAAGCAACAGCTTGGACTTGCGGTTCTTCAGCACCAGGTGTCCTCCTGCATCGAAGCCCGCCGGCGGCGCCGGCGATCCATGTGGTCCTGCGGCCGCCAGGCCAGGCGGTCGGGGGTTTCGCAGAGGTTCCTGAGACCCTCCACAACTTGCGTCAGCAAGCTACGAAGGGTGTGTTTCCTGGTTGTTACCGAGGCAGCAAGGCGACATGAACGAGATCACAAGACGGCGTGAGGGCGGGCACGGAGCGGAATCTCCGCCCGAACCACGTCGGCGGGAGTCCGGTCGCGACGGCACCGACTGCCCTGATGCACCGGCGCGGCCGGCAGATGTCAACCAGTTCGAAACATTCCGTTCATGGTTGCTTTGTACCGTGATAACGCCATCTGATCCGCACGGTGTCCTCCTGCGATCGGGACGGCAGCGACCGCCGGCCGGAGGCCACCGGACGGCGTCGCACGGCCGGTGGTGGTGCGCGTCAGCGTGCCGCCACCGGTCCACCGACCGGCCGGCCGTCGCGTCGGCGACTCAGCTCGGAGGGACGAGCCGGTAGCCGACGCCGGTCTCGGTCTGGATCTGCGGACGCTCGGGACCCTCGCCGAGCTTCTTGCGCAGCTTCGCCATGTGGACACGCATGGACTCCGCCGTGCCGCCGCCGTCGGCCCACACCTGCTCGAGGATCGTGGAGTGCCGGACGAGCAGTCCCGGGTTGCGGGCGAGCAGCGCCAGGAGCTGGAACTCCTTCGGCGTCAGGTCGAGCGAACGGCCGCCGGCCGTCGCGAAGTAGGCGCCGGCGTCGATGACCAGGTCGCCGACGGAGATGCGGTCGGGATCCACGACCGACGACAGCAGCGCACGGTGGCGGAGGGCGACGCGGATCCGTGCCATGAGCTCGGGCATCGAGAACGGTTTGGTGACGTAGTCGTCGGCGCCCGCGTCGAGGGCCTCCACCAACCTCGTCTCGTCGCCCTCCGCTGTGATGACGAGGATGGGGTTGCGGAACCAGAGCCGGAGCTCCCGGCACAGCTCGACGCCGTCGCCGTCGGGAAGCCCCAGATCGAGCAGCATCAGGTCCGGCGACGTGGAGGCCAGGCGTTCTCGGGTGGCGCGGGCGGTCGGGGCGATCGCGACGTGGTGACCGCGACGGGCGAGCGCCGTGACGAGGACGTCCGCGACCGACGGATCGTCCTCCACCACGAGGATCGAAGAGGGCTCCACCACCGTGCCGGTCCGGCCCGCGTCCATCAGCTCAGTCGACACCGATCACCACCTGGAACTGCGCACCGCCGCCGGGTCGCTCATGCACGGAGATCGTACCGCCGTGCGAGGCGACGATCGCTCGGCTGATCGCGAGCCCGACCCCGCTCGACCCCGCGATCCGACCGGACCGGAACGGGAGGAAGATCAGCTCCGCCTCCTCGGGGGGAACGCCCGGGCCGCGGTCGGCCACCGTCACCACTATCTGGCGTCCGCGTTCGGCCGTCGTGATCTCCACGTCGACGACGCCGCCCGTGGGGCTGTGGCGCACCCCGTTGTCGAGCAGGTTGGCCAGGACCTGGTCGATCATGACGGGGTCGACGTCGACCAGCGGGAGGTCCGCCGTCGCCTCGACGCGGATCCTCACGTCGTCGTTCGCCCGCTGTGCGCGATCGACCGCGACGCGGGTCAGGGAACCGAGATCCGTGGCGACGCGCTGCGGCCGCATGCCGTCGGCCTCGATCCGACTGAGGCTGAGCAGGTTGGCGACCAGTCGGTCCAGTCGACGGGCGTCGTGGTCGATCAGCTGCAGCATGTGGCGCCGTGTGGCCCGGTCGGGCTCACCTGCCGACTCGTCGAGCAGGTCGGTCGCCGCCGCCCGGATCGTGCCGAGCGGCGTGCGCAGGTCGTGCGACACCGATCGCAGGAGGAAGGCCCGGTCACGCTCCAGCCTCGTCAACGCCTCGATCCGGCCGGTCACCAGCGCGGAGACCAGGAGGCTGACCGCCAGGAGGGCGCCGAGCGCCACGACGTCCTCCGCGAGGGCGATCCGAGGGCTGCCGAGCGGTGGGAGTCGGAGGGAGTAGCTGAGCGCAGCGAGCACGGCGACCGCATAGGACGGCCACCTCCCACCGATCACGCCGGCCAGCACCACCGGGACCACCAGGAGGAACCCTGCGACCGATCGATCCAGCGCCGACCCGATGAGCGCACCCGCCACTGCGACGGCGGCGACACCGGCGCCGCCCACCGCCAGGCCGATCCACGGGTGCTGCTGGGTCTCGCGCAGGATCGACGTCCACGTGGCGAGCGGCCGGATGCTGGTCACGGGTCCGGTCGACAGGTCGACCGCCGTCGATGTGGGTTCGATCGAGATGGTGGACATCGTCGGACGGTCACCTCACCAGTGTGGCGCAGGTCCGGACCCGCCCCGTGGGCTGTCGGAGCGCAGTGAGCGCACCGAGCCCGCGGGCCGGACCGGGACCGGAGGGGGCGGGGGGGGGGCCAGTGCCCGCCCCCCCCCCCCGGGCGCCGCGGCCAGGGGCGGGG
>JAEZAI010000417.1 GCA_023427825.1 Actinomycetes bacterium | reverse complement strand
GGCTACGAGCACGTGCCGGGCTGGAAGGTGACGGCGCAGGGGAACACGGTCGTGACCGAGCACCGCGAGCACTGGACCTGGGAGACCGGCGTCGAGGTCGTGCTCCCGTTCGTGTCGATCCACGAGTTCGACGACGACGGCAAGATCACGCGCTGGTGGGACTACTGGGACCTCGGCACGCTCATGAACGCCGCCCCGGCGTCGTGGGTGGAGCGGATCATGGTGGGCTACAAGTAGCCGCCGGTCACCCCGTCCGCATCCGGCGCTTCACCGCCGCCAGCTCCACCCGCTCGGGTCGGTCCTTGTAGAAGGGATCGAGGGGATAGCACCCCGACACCAACCCGTTGCGCGGGGCCGTGGTGCAGTCCGAGAAGGTCCGGCACACCTTGCGGCTCTGGAGGCTGCGACCGGCGAGGACGTCGACGGGCAGCTCGGGGTAGCTCAGCACCATCCGTCCGAGGCCCACCGAGTCCACCCAACCCTCGCGGACCAGCGCCTGGGCCACCTGCGGCAGGTGCTGCTGCAGGTAGGTGAAGCCGGTGCCGACCACGACGGTGCCGGCCGGGGCGGCCGCCCGCAGGTCCCGGGCCGCCTCGAGCATGACGACGGTGTCGACGAGCGGGTCGCGAGCCGGCAGCGCGCCGTCCGACGGCGGGAACCACGCGGGGCGCTGCACGGCCGGCGCCCAGTACGGGCTGGACGCGGTGGTGCAGATCAGGCGCACGCCGGCGTCGCCGAGCAGGCGCACCACCTCCACCGCCTCGGCCAGATCGGGGCGGCCGTCGGGACCGACCGGGCCGAAGCCCTCGATCGCGCCCGGGACCGGTTCGGCCACCCCGTCGGGACCGGGCCGCAGCGGGCCCGGGTCGTACAGGCTCAGCCGCACGCCGATCGCGAGCGAGGGGTGCTCGGCGCGGATGCCCGCCACCACCGTGCGCAGGAAGCGGGTGCGGCCCTCCAGGTCGCCGCCGAAGCGGCCGGGCCGATCGCGCGCCATCAGCAGCTCGTGGCCCAGGTAGCCGTGGCAGGCCTTCACGTCGACGAAGTCGAACCCGGCAGCGGCGGCCAGGCCGGCGGCGTCCACGAACGTGGCGGCCAGGTCGTCGAGCTCGTCGTCGGAGAGCAGCGTCCCCTCCCCCGCGCCCACGCGGTCGTCGAGCACCGGGTCCAGGCGCGCGGTGCGAGGCGCCGGATCGCCGTCGGGACGCGACCACCGACCCGAGTGCGTGAGCTGCAGCCCGACGACGGGGACGACCCCCGTCTCGGCGGCGGCGTCCACCAGCTCCGCCCGCAGCGCGCCGATCGCCTCGGCGGTGTGCGGCGCGATCACCAGCTGGTTCGGGTTGGCCCGTCCGTCGGGGCGGACGGCGGCGGCCTCGCCGCCCCAGATCAGACCCGCTCCCGAGGAGCCGAACCGCCGCCACCGACGCCGGACCAGCTCGCTGGGCGCACCGTCGCGCTCGGCGTCCCAGCCCTCCATCGGCAGGATGGCGAACCGGTTCGACACGTGGAGCGGACCCGCCGCGTCGTCCACGTGCAGCGGGTGAGCCAGCTCGCCGTCGGCCTCCACGACGTCGTCGACCGGCAGGTCGAGCCCGAGCGCGGCCAGCCGGTCGCGGAGCTCGGACGGCGAGGCGAACTGCTTGACCTGTGGGTACTCCAGGCGCCGGGCGCTCATCGGGGCGACCTCACGCCGGCAGCACGCCGAGGCGGTCGGCGATCTCCGCCAGGACCGGCAGGTCGGTCGCCGGGCGCTCGGGAGCGCCGGCCTGCGTCTGGTCCGAGTCGATCCAACCCCGCAGCCGCAGGAACTGCGCGGCGGAGTGCTTGTACGCGGGGACGGGACGGCGGAAGGCGAACCGGCCCAGGTACTGGAGGTCGTCGTTGAGCTGGTGGAACGACGGGTCGCCGTCGGCCCAGCGGCGGTCGCGCTCGGCGAACAGGTCGGGGGCGAACGTGGTGATGCCCAGCAGGTAGTCGCTGCCGTAGCAGACCATGTCGACGGCCAGGTCGTTGCCGGTCAGCACGAGGAAGTCGGGCCGGACCTCGTCCCGGAGGCGCAGTCGGTCCCACTCGGGTCCGCGCTCGAGCGCCGAGTGCTTGGCGCCGGCGCACGAGGGGATGTCGAGCACGGCCCGGTACGCGTCCAGACCCAGGATGCGCCCGGCCGGGTGGAACTCCGACGAGAGCTCGAAGCCCAGGAACCGGTCGCAGCGCTCCCCCACCGCCGCCCACACTGCGACCACCTCCTCGTCCGCCAGGTCGGCGAGGCCGTGGGAGGGGAAGAGGATCGGCGTGGCCCCCGCGGTCTGCAAGCGGTCCACCTCGGCGAACAGGGCGTCGGCGTCGAACGGGTCGCCGGGCAGGTCGGCCACGTGCGCACCCGCCACCAGCTCGCCGTCCACCGCGGCTCGAGCGAGTCGCAGCAGCTCGGCGCGCGCCTCGCCGGTCAGCGTCGGGCCGAACCCGGTGTCCATGTTCACCGCCGGCACCAGGCCCGCGTCCGCGGTCCGGGCCAGATGCGTGAGGAAGGCGTCGACGTCGGGCGTGTCGGGGTCGGTGCACGGCAGCAGCACCGCGGACATCCCGGTGATCCGCCGACCCGGGCGCAGCAGGTCGAACGGGGGGTCCACGGGGCTCACCACGAGGTCGCCCGTGCCGCCGCGGCCAACGTGAGGGCGGTGACGTCGACGGCGTGGTCCCGGGCCATGAACCGCTCGCCGTCGTCGACCCGGTCGGCGAGGAGGTCCTGGGCCCACGTGGTCGGCCCGACCTCGTCGTCGCGGTGCACGCCCCGGTGGTCGGTGACCCACACGGCCGCCGGTTCGTGCTGGCCGTCGTCGCCCACGGCGATGCGCACCTCCAGGCGGCCGTCGGTGCCGGTGATGACCAGGCGGACGTCGCCCCAGGTGGGGAACCCGTCGGGCTCCAAGAAGTCGACCCTGTGGTGACCTCGCACCCCAGGGGCGGCGAGCAGCAGCTCGCCCATGTCCTCGAACCCGGCCCGGCGGGGTTCGTCGCCCCAGTCCCGAACGGCACCGGCCGCGGCGGCGACCACGTCGACGTGCGCCGGGTCCGCGCCGGTCGCGGCCAGGAACTGGTCGACCTGATGCGTGCCCAGGTCCACCAGGATCCCGCCCGCCCGGTCGCGGTCGAAGAACCACGCCGGCCGCTCGTCGGGCGACAGGCGATGCGGGGCCGACGCCTCCACGTGCACGAC
>JAEZAI010000392.1 GCA_023427825.1 Actinomycetes bacterium | reverse complement strand
CCGTCGGGCCGAGCGGGTCGCGCAGCACCCCGGGCAGCTCGGAGCCCCGGCACGCGAGCACGACGGTGGACCGACCGATGCTCACGCCGGGGATGCACGGCAGCAGGTAGCCGTCGGCGACCGGGACCTCGACCGGGCCACCCCAGAGCGCCTCCGCGGGTCCGGACATGACGAGCGCGTCGCCACGGACGACCGCGTCGACGCCGAGGCGATCGGGCCCGGCGACGAGCTGGCCGTCCATGATCCGCAGCTCGGTGCCGAGCGCGGAGGAGAGCGCCTCGACCAGGACCTCGATCCGGACGTCGCCCTCGCCGATCGAGTCCACCCGGACCGTCCCGGACGTCAGCGACACGTCCCCCTGGATGTCGGTGAGCCGGTAGTCGGCCCGGGCGACCGCCAGCCCCGCCACGGTGCCGTCGGTGATGTGGATCTCCAGCTCGTCCAGACCGCCGCCGAACAGGGCCGGCAGGACGACCGGACGCAGCCCGCCCGGCACCGACACCTCGATGTCGCCGGTGATGCCGCTGGCGCGCAGCTGCTCGACGACGCGGTCGGCCGTGTAGCGACGTCCGAACCACTCGATCGCTGCGACGGCTCCCAGGAGCAGCAGGACCGAGATCGCGACCGCGGCGATCCAGCGGCCCCGGGCGGGCCGGCCGGTGCCGGGCTCGGCGTCGTCGCCCGCCGCGGGCGCGGCCCAGACCGGTCGGTCCCACCGGCGCGACGGTCGACCGGCCGCGCCGTTCGCTGCGGCGCCGTTCCCGGACGGGCCGTCCGGGGGCGCGCCACCGTCGACCGACCCCCGATCGGGCGGGTCGGCGACCGGCGCAGCTGCCCGAGCGGACGGCTCGGCAGGGGAGTCAGTCGACCCCGAGCTCACCGAGGACGGTCCCTGGATCGGCGACCATCCCGACGTAGAAGGTCCCGAACTCGCCGTAGACGGCCGAGGCCTCGTCGAAGCGCATGGTGTACACGACGTCCTTGATGTCGTCGGGGTTGGCGCAGAACAGCGTCACGCCCCACTCGAAGTCGTCGGTCCCGGTGGATCCGGTGACGACCTGCAGGACCCGGCCCGCGAACTTCCGGCCCGACGCGCCGTGCTCGTACATGAGCTCCTTGCGGTCGTCGTACTCGAGGCGGAACCAGTTGGCCCCCACCTCACGTCGCTTGGACATGGGGTAGAAGCAGAACGCCGGCTTGCCCTCGGGCGGCAGCTGGGGGTGGAGCCGGGCCTGCTTCATCTCGTCGGGCACGCCCTGTGCGTACTCGGAGATCTCGGTGAGCGACACGTAGCTGTCCACGAGCTCCAGGCCGGCAGCGACCAGCTCGGTCTGCAGCCGCCGCAGGTTCCACTGGTCCTCGGAGAGGGCCATGACGCCGATGTCCGCCTTGTGGCCGAGGAGCGCGGCGGTGACCACCTGGTCGCCGCGGCCCTGGGCCCGCTCGATGGCCTGGAGGACCTCCTTGGCGTCGGTCAGCGGACCGGTGAGGAAGAAGAGGTGCACGACGGCCAGGCCGACGGTGGGGGTGGATGCCTCGGGCATGGCGCAAGTGTACGGACGGCCGGCTTGGCCGTCCCCTCCGGGGCGATCTCGGCCACACTGCAGGGGTGGCGCCAGGAGTGAGCGGGGCACGCGACGGGGCGGACGGCGGCGCCGGCGGGGCCGGGGACGGGACCTTCCGCGGGGCCGGGGACGGGACCGCCAAGGTCCGCGTCGACGCCTGGCTGTGGGCGGTGCGGCTGTACCCGACCCGGACGGCGGCGACCGAGGCGTGCAACGGCGGACGAGTGCGCATCGACGGCGACGCGGTGAAGCCGGCTCGCAAGGTGGTTCCCGGCGACGTGGTCGAGGCGCGGCGGGCCGACCGCACCGGCACCTACCGGGTGCTGCGCACGCTGACCAAACGGGTGGGCGCGCCGGTGGCGGTGCAGTGCTACGAGATCGTGCGGGAGGACCTGGATCGCGCGCCGAAGTCCGCGCTGGCGGCGAGCTGGGGCGAGCGGAGGAAGGGCGCTGGCCGGCCGACCAAGCAGGACCGGCGGAGGATCGAGCGGATGCGGCGGAGCGCCGAGCACGGAGGGGATCGATGAGGGTGCGGGGCGGCGGCCGGCCGGCCGCGGTGGTGGCAGCCGCGGTGGTGGCGGTCGCGGTGGTGGGCGTGCTCGCGGGCGTGCTGGCCGGCTGCGGCGACGACGAGGAGGCGCGGTTCCGTGCGGCCGAGGAGGCGGCCCGGACGTCGACCACGACCATCGCCCCGGTCACCGAGGCACCGACCGGCGCCGGCACGGGCGAGCCGTCGGTCACCGCCGTGCCGGACACCACGACGACCGCACCGATGGACCCCGGCGCGGCGCTGCTCGCCGCGGTCGACGCGCTCCGCGCCGCCGGCCCGGGCGCGGCCCTGAGGTTCACGACCCACTTCCCGGTCGGCAGCGGGGCGTACGCGTCGCTGCAGAGCCAGGACCCTGCGAACCCCGCCAACGTCGACGAGCGCGACTGGCGTGACGGGAAGATCTCCCAA
This sequence comes from Actinomycetes bacterium, assembly GCA_023427825.1. GTDB lineage: Bacteria > Actinomycetota > Acidimicrobiia > Acidimicrobiales > Microtrichaceae > Dermatobacter. The sequence goes on along the minus strand of JAEZAI010000392.1, from coordinate 340 downwards.
CCCCAGCCGGTCCGGCTCACGCCGGCCGACGACCTGGCCGTCGAACTGTTCGACATGGGGGCGATCGACTGGCCGGCGGTCGCCGCCGCGCTGCCGGGTGCGCCGGCGCTGGTGTCGCAGCAGCTGGGCCGCCCGCTCGACGGCTCCGACGGCGTCACCCACCTGATCGTCGAGTCGGGCCGTCCGTTCACCGACGACACGGTGGTGCGCATCTACGTCGACGGCGGCGACCGCACCACCGGCGGCTACGTCCAGCTCCGCCCCGACGGCACGGTCGACAAGGTCATGGCCTGACCCACCCACGGCGAGTCCCTCGCCGAACTTGAGGACCTCCCCGAGG
>JAEZAI010000361.1 GCA_023427825.1 Actinomycetes bacterium | reverse complement strand
CCGCCCAGTTCCGCGGCTCGAAGCCCTGACCGCCGGCGAAGGCCTGACGCGAGGGGCGGCTCAGCCGAGGTAGGCGGCCGCCAGCACGTCGGCCTCGCCCCGGAGCTCCGCCGCCGGCGCGCTCAGCCGCACCTCGCCGCGGTTGAGGACCACCGCGTGGTCGGCGACGTCGAGCACCATCGCCACGTGCTGCTCGACGAGCAGGAAGCCGGTCCCCTCGTCGTCGGCCACCCCGCGCAGGACGGCGAGCAGGTCGGCCCCGATCCGAGGCGCCAGACCCAGGCTGAGCTCGTCGACCATGACCACGCGAGGGTGCGACACCAGCGCTCGCGCGATGGCGAGCATCTGCTGCTCGCCGCCCGACAGCAGCCCGGCGGGCCGGCCGAGCAGCTCGCCGAGGGCGGGGAACAGCTCCACCCCGCGGGCCTGCGCGGACCGGCCCCGACGCCACCCCACCCCGAGCGTGAGGTGCTCGGCGACGGTGAGGCCGGGGAAGAGCGACCGGTCCTCGGGCACGTGGGCCAGTCCCGCCCGAGCCCGCCGTCCGACGGTCGAGCGTCGGGACCGGGCCGAGGTCGCGCCGTCGAGCACGCGCACCGACCCAGCGGTCGGCGCCACGAGTCCCGACACCGCGAGCAGCGTGGTCGTCTTGCCCGCGCCGTTCGGGCCCAGCAGCGCGACGATCCGGCCGGGCTCCACGCGCAGGTCCACCCCGCGCACCACCGGCACGCCGCCGTACCCGGCGCACAGGCCGTCGAGCTCGAGCAGCGCGGTCACGTGACCCCCAGGTAGGCGCGCAGGACCTCGGGGTCGCGGCGGACCTCGTCGGGCGTGCCGACGGCGATCATGCGGCCGGCGTCGAGCACGTGGACCGTGCAGCACGACCCCAGCACCAACGCCATGTCGTGCTCCACCAGCAGCACCGCGGTGCCCGACGCGCTGATGCGCTGCAGCAGCTCGGCCAGCTCCTCGGTCTCGACGGGGTCCAGGCCGGCCGCCGGCTCGTCGAGGAGCAGCACGGGCGGCTCGGCCACCAGGGCTCGGGCCAGCGCCACGCGCCGGCGGTCGACGTTGGACAGCGTGGTCGGCCGCAGGGGCTGGCATCCCTCGAGCCCGACGGTCTCGAGCGCGGCGTGCACCCGGGCCGCGATGGTCGGCAGCGGGATCTCCTCGTCGGTGTCGTCGTGGAGCGTGGGCGCGGCAGGTGTGGACGCCGCGACCACCGCCAGGTTCTCCTCGACGGTCAGGTCGTCGAACAGCTCGACCGACTGGAACGTGCGGGTGAGGCCGAGCCGGGCGATGCGGTGCGGCGGCAGGCCCGTGCACTCCACGCCGGCCACTGCCACCGACCCGCTCGCGGTGCGAGCGAAACCGCTGACCCCGTCCAGGAACGTGGTCTTGCCGGCGCCGTTCGGACCGATCAGGCCGTGGAGCGCACCGCCGGGCACCTCGAGCGACACGCCGTCGAGCGCGACCACGCCGCCGTAGCGGACCGACAGGTCCCGCACCTCCAGCGCCGCGGTCATCGAGCGCCTCCAGCACCGGCGGTCACCCCGTCGCCAGCGCTGACGTGACGGCGTCCGCCACTGCGATCGCCCGAGGCGTCGCCGGCCGCCCCGGCTGCCCTGGCCCACCCCAGCCGGTCGGCGGCCGAGCGGACCAGGCCGAGCACGCCCTCGGGAGCGAAGTTGGCAGCGAGCACGAGCGCAACGCCGGCCCATGCGTAGAGGTGCGCCGGCCCGTCGCCCGAGCCGAGCGAGGTCAGCAACCCGCCCTGCACGATCAACGCGGCCACCACCGCGCCCCATGCGGTCGAGACGCCGCCCAGGAACACCAGCGCCACCACCACGAGCGACCCGAAGACCGTGAAGGACGCGGGCGACAGCGTGGAGGTGGAGTACGCCGACAGCGCGCCGCTCACGCCCGCCAGCCCGGCCGACACCCCGAAGGCCACCAGGCGCGCCCGGCCGACGTCGACGCCACCGGCGGCTGCGGCGCGCTCGTTCGCCCGAAGTGCCAGCCACTTCAGACCGATGGCGCTGCGCCGCAGCGCCCGCCCGCCGGCGAAGCAAAGGGCGGCCACGACCGAGACCATCACCACGAACGCGACCCGCATGTCGTCGGCACCCGCAGCCTGCGCGCCCAGGTCGATCCCGAACAGCGACGGTCGCGGCGCGGTCGAACCCGCGGCGCCGCCCGACAACCACGGGCTGGCCAGCACGAGCTGCTCGAGCGCGACGGCGATCGCCAGGGTGGCGACCGCGAACGTCATGCCCCGGAGCCGGGCGGTGGCGGCGCCGATCGCCAGGCCGACGACCGTGGCGACCAGCGCGCCGAGGAGCAGGTCGAACGGGAACGGCACGGACCCGTCGGCGGCGTGGACCACCGTGAACCCGGAGATGCCGGCGAGGGCCAGCTGGGCGAGCGAGATGCGCCCGGCGTAGCCGCAGATCACCACCACCGAGAGCCCGAGGACGGCGAAGACGAGCGACACGACCAGTCCTCGACGCTGGCCGGCCTCGAGCACGAGCGCCCCGAGCACGCCCACGGCGGCGAGCATCACCGGACCCACCGGCCACCACCGCCCGGGGGTCGGGGCCGGCTGCGGCGCCCGGTCGACGATCGCGCCCCGCCCGGGCAGCACGTCGCCCCGCAACGTCAGCGCGGCGAGGATCACGACCACGGGGATGACCTGCTGCAGGCCGGCGGACGGGAGCCAGTCGGGCAGCCAGTCGGCCTCGGGCTGCACGGTCCAACCGAGGATCAGCGACTGGACCACGCCGATGCCCAGGCCGGCGGCCGCGGTCAGGGCGAACGACGTCAGCCGCCCCACGAGCGCGGCGGCGAGCGCGGGCACGACGAGCAGGCTGGTGGTCGCGCCGTCGAGCCCTGCGATGGGCTCGATCAGCACGACCGCGAAGCCGGCCAGCACGGTGGCGAGCGCCCAGTTGGCCGACGCGACCAGATCGGGGCGCAGACCGATGAGCAACGCGCCCTTGTCGCTCTCGGCCGCGGCACGGGTGACCTGGCCGAAGCGGGTCCAGCGGAACGTCGCGGCGAGCGCGGCGGCCACGACCACGACGATCAGCGCGAGCCACAGGCGATTGGCGCTCACGCCGATGCCGAGGATCTCGACCGGGCCGTCGGGCAGGACCGGGAACCGGGTGATGACGGCGGCGCCGGCGGTCGGGAACCGGTTGCGGATCAGCTCCTGGAAGTAGAGGAACAGGCCGAGCGAGGCGACGATGCGGGCGAGCACCGACGCCGAGCGCAGCGGGCGGAACACGAGCAGGTGGATGACCACGCCGAGCAGGGCGGCGAACACCGCGATGACGAAGATGGCGGTGCCGATCGTCGGCGTGGGGACGATGCGGATTCGGTCGGGCAGGCCCAGGACCGGCAGCACCAGGTCGCCCCGGTCCCGAAACTCGAAGTACGCGTACGCCAGGTAGGTGCCGACGGCTGCGTGGGCGAAGTTGATGACGTTCGACGCACGGTTGGTGAGGACCAGGCCCAGGCCGAGCGCGGCGACGACGGCACCGCCGCCCAGGCCGGCCAGCGCGAAGCCCAGGTACGTGCTCAGGTCCACTCCTCCAGCTCGGCGCCCACGTCGATCCACCCGCCGACCTGGTCGAGCGCGCCGCCCATCATCTGCACGACGACCTGCTGCGGCGCCCACGCGGCGGGCAGGCCGGGGAACTGCTTGCCGTCGCAGGTGTAGGGGTGGCCCATGAAGCTGGACGCGTCCCGCTTGGCGCGCAGCGCCGCGGTCACCGCCTCGGGCGTGATGCCGTCCGCACCGAGCTCACGCAGGACCGTGTAGAGGTTCATGAACGACCGGGCCGACACGGTGCCGGCGCCGATCGGGTCCAGACCCGGGGCCTTGGCCGCGAGCACGCTCGTGTAGAGCTCCGTATCGGGCTGCGGCCGGTCGGGCTGCACCTCCTGCTCCACGTTGAAGTAGGCGCCGTCGGCCCGGTCGCCCACCTGGGCGATGATCGTCGGCGAGGCGCACGCACCCACGAAGTACATGGCGGAGGTGATCCCGATCGTGGCCGCGGCGTCGAAGGCGGCCTTGCAGGCCGTGTCGGCGGCGAGCACGAAGATGGCGTCGGGCTTGCCGGCCCAGGCGGCCTGGAGCGGCGAGCCCAGGTCGGTGGCGATCACGGGGAACGGGACCATCTGCACGTCCACGCCCTGCGCCTCGAGGACCTGCTTGGCGGCGTCGGACCCCTGGGTGATCGAGCCGAAGTCGCCGTAGACGATGGCGACCCTCTTGGCGTCGAGGTCCTCGACCGCCCGGGTGGCGAACGCGACCGCCGCACCCCACGTGCCGCCGCTCCACTGGAACGAGTTGGGCGAGGTCATCGACTGCTGGCTGACGGGGATGCCACCGACGTACGGGATGCCGTTGGCGGCGAGGACGTCGACCGCGTTGCCGAACACGTCGATGCCGCCGAGCACCACGGGCACGCCCTCGGCGACGAAGCGCTGGCCGCACGCCGTCGACCCCTCGGCGCTGAAGCCGGTGTTGCACACGTCCAGGCGGAGCGGTCGGCCGTCGACGCCGCCCAGGTCCTCGTTCACGAAGTCCACGAGCGCCTGCGCGGAGCGGCTGAGCTCGGGAAACGACCCGGCCGGCGTGTTCTCCTGGTTGATCATGCCGATCGTGATCGGCTCGGCCGTGGCGGGGGTCGGCTCGTCAGGGACCAGGTCGGCGATCGACGACGCCGTCGCGCAGTCGAGCAGGTGCTGCGCGTCGCACACGATCTCGGGCGTCGAGACGGTGGTCGACGACGCGGATCGGTCCTCGCTGCAGCCCGCCGCCCCGAGCACGACGGTCGCGAGCGTGGCCACGACCGCGGCCATGGAACGAGCAGCTCCGTTCAACCCTGGTCCCCCCTGGCGATGACGTCCCGAACCGCCCGGGGACCCTAGCTCCGCCCACCCGGGCCCGCTCCGCCAGCCCGCTGCCGCTCTGTGATGCTTTTCCGGGGGATAAGCCCCGGAAAAGCATCACGAAGCGGGTGGGAGGAGGAGCTTGGCGCGACGGATCCCGTCTCGGACGGCGGGCGGCAGCAGCCAGGGACGGGCCCACACGTCGTCCTCCCACAGCTCGACCCAGACGAAACCGTGCTCCTCCAAGCGCCGCCGACGTTCGGCGTCGGCCTCCTGGTTGATGACGGACCGGTGGAAGCGGTTGCTCTGCACCTCCACCACAACGGGGAGGCCGACCACCATCAGATCCACTCGTCCGGTCCACGCCTCGTCGCAGCCGACGTCGACCTGGCGACGGACCTCGATGCCGGCGTCGCGCAGCACCTGGATGGCTCGGGACTCCATGCCGCTGTCGGGCGGGACGTAGTCCATGCCTCGTGCGTCGAGATACCGGCGCAGCCCGGCGATTCCGTTGCGGCCTGGTCGACCCATCTCGGAGAGGAACTTCCCGATCGACCGGCCCGAAAGTCGCCCGCTCGACCAGAGAGCATCGACCCAGCGCTCCGCACGCTCATACCGCACCACGGCGAACAGCTGCATCGCGCAGAGCTCCGGGGCCACGATCGGGAGGCCCCGACACTCGGTCGTCCACCGCCTTGGAATGGACCGAACGCGGTGGAAGCCGACGTCCAGCCGCTTCCGCCGAGCGGCGGTCTCCCCGACGATGGTGACGGGCAGCAGCGGGCAGCCGCTCACGACGAAGAGCCGCGCCGCAGTCATGTGACTGAGATAGGCGCAAGGGCCGCTGTCGAGAACCTCGACGGCGACCCGCTGCTCATCGGTGGTCGGTGCGCCCCGACGTCGCAGCAC
>JAEZAI010000375.1 GCA_023427825.1 Actinomycetes bacterium | reverse complement strand
CGTGGATGTACTTCGTCCACTCGTTCGCGCCCGAGGCCACCGCGGACGTCATCGCCACGTGCGACTACGGCGGTCCGGTGACCGCCGCGGTCCAGCACGAGATGGTCATGGCCACCCAGTTCCACCCAGAGAAGTCGGGCGCGCTCGGCCTGGAGCTGCTGCGCAACTTCGTCCGCGTCGCCGCGTCCGTCCCCGCCGGGGACTGACCGACCCCTCCTCACCCGCACCCTTCGACAGCGACCCCGACGGCGACGGAGCGCCGGACCATGGACCTCTATCCCGCGATCGACCTGCTCGACGGCCGCTGCGTGCGGCTCTACCAGGGCGACTACGACCGGAGCACCGTGTACGGCGACGACCCCGTCGCCCAGGCGCTCGCATTCCAGGCCGAGGGCGCGCCGTGGGTCCACGTGGTGGACCTGGACGCCGCCCGCACGGGCGTTCCCCGCAACCGCGACGTGGTGGCGGCGATCGCCGGCGCGCTGGACGTGCCGGTGCAGACCGGCGGCGGCGTCCGCACGTTCGAGGCCGCCGAGGCGCTGTTCGACGCGGGCGTCGCCCGGGTGGTCCTGGGCACCGCGGCGCTGGAGGACCCCGACCTGGTTCGGCGGCTGGCCGCCGAGCGCCCGGTGGCGGTCGGGCTCGACGCACGCGGGGCCGAGGTGGCGGTCCGCGGGTGGTTGGAGGGGTCGGGCGCCGACGTGCTCGACCTGGCCGTGGCGTACCAGGACGCCGGCGTCGACGCGCTGGTCGTCACCGAGATCAGCCGCGACGGCACGTTGGAGGGTCCCGACCTGGAGGGTCTGGCCCGGGTGCTCGCGGCGACGACGGTGCCGGTCATCGCGTCGGGCGGGATCGGCACGCTGGACGACGTCCGGGCGCTCGCCGCGCTCAGCGCCGGTGGGCGCTCGCTCGCGGGCGCCATCACCGGCCGCGCGGTGTACGAGGGCGCGTTCTCGGTGGTCGAGGCCGTCGCCGCCACCCGCGACGAGGCCGACGTCAGCGGCACGGAGGCCCGGTCGTGACGGCCGTCGCCCGCGTGATCCCGTGTCTGGACGTCGACGCCGGCCGTGTGGTCAAGGGCGTGAACTTCGTGGAGCTGCGCGACGCCGGCGACCCGGTCGAGCTGGCCGCCCGCTACGACGCCGAGGGTGCCGACGAGCTGGTGTTCCTGGACATCACCGCGTCGTCCGACGCCCGCGAGACCACGATCGAGATGGTGCGCCACACCGCCGAGGAGGTGTTCATCCCGTTCACCGTCGGCGGCGGCATCCGCAGCGTGGAGGACGCCCGTCGGATGCTGCGGGCGGGCGCCGACAAGGTCGGGGTCAACACCGCTGCGGTCGACCGCCCCGAGCTGGTGTCGGAGATCGCCGAGGAGTTCGGCGCACAGTGCGTGGTCGTGGCGATCGACTCCCGCGCCCGGCGTCCGGGGCCGGATGGCAGTCCCGGTGACGGCCCCGAGTTCCAGGTCGTCACGCACGGCGGACGCACGCCGACGGGTCTGGACACCGTCGAGTGGGCGGCGCGCGTGGTCGAGCTCGGCGCCGGGGAGATCCTGCTCACCTCGATGGACCGCGACGGCACCAAGGACGGCTTCGACGTGCCGGTGACCGCGGCGGTGACGTCGACGGTGACCGTGCCGGTGATCGCGTCCGGTGGCGTGGGGACCGTGCAGCACATGGTCGACGGCGTGACCGAGGCGGGCGCGGATGCCGTGCTCGCCGCGTCGATCTTCCACTTCGGGCAGCACACGGTCGCCGAGGTGAAGGCGGCGATGGCCGCGGCGGGCATCCCGGTACGACCGGTCTGAGCGAGGGCTGGGCCCGCACCGGCTCGGGGTACGTTGCGCCGATGGAGCTCCGCATCTTCACCGAACCCCAGCAGGGCGCGACCTACGACCAGCTGCTCGCCGTGGCCCGCACCGCCGAAGAGCTGGGCTACGGGGCCTTCTTCCGGTCCGACCACTACCTGGCCATGGGCGACATCCCCGGGCTCCCCGGACCGACCGACGCCTGGATCACGCTCGCCGGACTCGCCCGCGACACGTCCACGATCCGGCTGGGCACGCTCGTCAACGCCGGCACCTTCCGGCTCCCCGGGCCGCTCGCCATCTCGGTCGCCACGGTGGACGCCATGTCGGGCGGTCGGGTCGAGCTCGGCATGGGTGCCGGCTGGTACGACGACGAGCACACCGCCTACGGCATCCCGTTCCCGCCGCTCGGCGAGCGGTTCGACCGGCTCGAGGAGCAGCTCCAGGTGATCGAGGGCCTCTGGACCACCCCGGCCGGCTCGACCTTCGACTTCCGAGGTGCTCACTACGAGCTCACGGACTCGCCGGCCTTGCCCAAGCCGGTGCAGCGGCCTCGCCCGCCGGTGATCGTCGGCGGGTTCGGGCCCAAGCGGACGCCGTCGCTCGTGGCCCGGTTCGCGGACGAGTACAACGTCCCGTTCGCCGGCGTCGACGTGGTGCGTTCGCTCAACGAGGGCATCGACGCCGCCTGTCTGGCGGTCGACCGCGACCCCGGCACGGTGGTGCGCTCAGCGGCACAGGTCCTCTGCTGCGGCGCCGACGAGGCCCAGGTCGCCCGGCGCGCCGACGCGATCGGACGGGAGGTCGACGAGCTGCGGGAGAACGGGCTGGCCGGCACGCCCGACGAGGTCGTGGCCAAGCTCCGCGAGTTCGCCGACGCGGGCATGACCCGCGTGTACCTCCAGGTCCTCGACCTGGACGACCTCGACCACCTCGCGCTCGTCGCCGACACCGTGATGCCGGCCGTCGGGTCGCCGTCCTGAGTCGCCCCCGCCTGTCGGCAGGCCGGCTCGCACCGGTAGCGTGACGCGCCCATGCCCGACGCCCCGACCGACCAGGACGACACCGCCGCCGCGCCCGCAGCGGCGAGCCAGCCGACCGCGACCCCGACGTCGAGGTCGCACGAGAAGCTGCCGGTGCGGATGCTCAACGACCGCATCCTCGTCAAGGTCGACGCGGAGGGGGACCGCCGCTCCACCGGCGGCATCCTCATCCCGGCGACGGCGCAGCTGGGCCGGCGGCTCGCGTGGGCAGAGGTGCGTGCCAAGGGACCGAACGTTCGCGCCGTCGAGGAGGGCGACCACGTCCTCTTCAACCCCGAGGAGGTGTACGAGGTGGAGGTGCGGGGCGACACGTTCATCATCCTCCGCGAGCGGGACATCCACGCGGTGGCGTCCGAGCGCCTCGAAGCCGGCCACACCGGCCTCTACCTCTGAGGTCCGCCGCCCGCCTCCGCGGGCGCTGCTGACGCCGCGCCGGCGTCATCGAGCCTCCCGGATGTCGTTTCGAGCGTTCGGGTCACCGCTCCTACGATGCGACACATGGCCGACTCCCCGGGACCCGCCGTCACGCCCGTCGAGGTGCGCGAGGAGGACCTCGAGCGCATCCGCTACGACGCCGACGGCCTGGTGCCCGCGATCGTCCAGGACGCCGACACCCGCGCCGTGCTGATGATGGCGTGGATGAACGCCGAGACGCTGCGGATGAGCCTGGAGCAGGGCCGCACCGTGTTCTGGTCGCGGTCCCGCCAGGAGGTGTGGCGCAAGGGCGACACGTCCGGCGACCGGCAGTTCATCCGCTCCGCCCACTACGACTGCGACGGCGACGCGCTGCTGTTCCTGGTGGAGCAGGAGGGCAAGGGGGCGTGCCACACCGGGGCCTACGCGTGCTGGTTCCGTTCGTTCGGCACCGACGAGCAGACCACCGAGCGTCCCGGTCCCACGTGAGCGCCGACGGCTCCGCCACGACGCTGCTCCCCACGCGGGAGCAGTTCCGCGCGCTGGCCCGGCGGTTCCGCGTCGTTCCGGTGACCCGCCCGCTGCTGGCCGATCATCCCACGCCCGTCGCCGCCTTCGCCCGCTGGTGCGGTCCCGCCACGACGCCCGAGGGTGGCGCC
>JAEZAI010000291.1 GCA_023427825.1 Actinomycetes bacterium | reverse complement strand
ACGTCGGTCCGCCCGACGTCACCAGCGCTGAGGACCTGGCGAGCGCTCTCACCGAGGCCGACCGCGACCTGCCGGCGGGCGCCTGGCTCCGCGCCGTCGGCTACCACGAGTCGGTGGCGGGGTCCCTGGACCGGGCCCTCCTCGATCGCCTCGTCCCCTCGCGGCCCGTGCGGGTCCTCGACCGCACCGGGATCCGATGGACGCTGAACTCGGCCGCGCTCTCGCTGGTGGGGGCCGACGACGCGGCGCACCCCGGCATCGAGCGCGACGACCGCGGACGTCCGACCGGTCCGGTCGATCGGGGCGACGAGTGGTTGCGTGAGGTGGCGGGCGCCACGCCGCCGGACCTGGCTGCGGTCGGACGGCGGCTGGCGGAGCTGGGCGTCACGGGGGTCACCGACTGCACGCCGTACCGCGACGTCGACGGACCCGGCCTGCTCGCCGCCGCCGTGAGATCGGGGGCGCTCCCCCAGAGGGTGCACGTCACCGGCGGACCCGAGCTGATCGGCACGGGCGTGCCCGCGCCCCTCCACCCGGGTCCGGTCAAGATCGTCCTGGACGACGACCGGTTGCCCGACCTGGACCAGCTCGTCGGGACCGTGCGAGCGGCGCACGCCGCCGGTCGAGCGGTCGCGATCCACCTGGTGACCGCCGCGACGCTGGCCTACGCCCTCGCGGCGTGGGACGCCGCCGGAGGCTCCCCCGCCGACCGGATCGAGCACGGGTCGGTGATCACGCCTGCGGCGGCCCGCCAGATCGCCCGGCTCGGGGTGACCGTCGTGACGCAACCGGGGTTCGTCGCCGAGCGGGGCGATCGCTACCTCGTCGACGTGGACGCTGACGAGGTCCCCCACCTGTACCGCTGCGGTTCGCTGCTCGGGCTGGGCATCCCCGTCGCCGGCAGCAGCGACGCGCCCTACACCGACCCGGATCCCTGGCGCGCCGTGCAGGCCGCCGTCGACCGCCGCACCCGCAGTGGCGAGGTGCTCGGACCCGACGAGCGCGTCCCGCTCGAGCGGGCGATCGCGCTGTTCCTCGGCCACCCCGACGACCCCGGCCGTCGACGCCGACGGATCGCCGCGGGCGAGCCCGCCGACCACTGCCTGCTGCACCGGCCGCTCCGTGGCACCGCCACGGCGCCGACGGCCGACGACGTCCGCGCCACCTACCGCGCCGGCATCCCGATCTGACCGCCCCGCCCGGCAGAACGTGTGCGGCACACGCCCGTGGCGGGCGCCACCCGCACACGATCCGCGCCGTCCACCGAACGTGTGCGGCACACGCCCATGGCGGGCGCCACCCGCACACGATTCCCGCGGGCCGCAGAACTTGTGCGGTGAACGCCCGTGGCGGGCGCCACCCGCACACGATTCCCGCGGGCCACCGAACGTGTGCGGCACACGCCCGCGGCGGGCACCTGCCGCACACGTTCGTGCGGCCTGACCGTCAGTCGTCGCGGCGGAGCAGCAGGACGCCCGACGGGGTGCCGCCGCCGGTCGTGACCACGGCCGTGCGGGCATCCGCGACCTGGCGCTCCCCCGCGTCGTGGCGCAGTTGCAGGACCGCCTCGTGCAGGAAGCCGAACCCGTGCGTCCGACCCTCGGACAGCTGACCGCCGTGCGGGTTGACCGGCAGCGCGCCGTCGAGCGCGATCGTGCGGCCCTCGTCGATCCAGTCCTTCGCCTCGCCGAGCCCGCAGAATCCCAGGGCCTCGAGCCACGACACCGCGTTGAACGTGAACCCGTCGTAGACCAGCGCGACGTCGACGTCGTCGGGACGGAGGTCGGTCCGGGTCCACAGGTGGCGGGCCTGGCCGAGCACCTGCGGTTCGTGGGTGAGCGTGTCCTGGTCCCACGAGACGCGCTCGAGGATCTGCGTGCCGACGGCCTCCACGCGCACCGCCCCGTGAGGGAGGTCCCCCGCCACCGACGCGTCCGACACGACCACCGCGATCGCGCCGTCGCACGGGACGTCGCAGTCGTACAGGCCGAACGGCGACGTGATCGGCCGGGCGTCGAAGTAGTCGTCCAGCGTCATCGGCTCGCGGTAGATCGCGTGCGGGTTGCGCGCCGCGTTCGACCGGCCGTTCACCGCGATCCGTCCGAGCAGCTCACGATCCGCTCCGTAGCGGTGCAGGTACTGGTTGGCGTTCATGCCGATCCAGTGCGCGGCGGACATGGCGCCGTACGGCGCGCGCCACTGCATCCAGCCGCCGAGCCCGCCCCCGGGCGGCGCCAGGCGCAGCGTCGAGAACGTGGACTCCCACACCGTGCGGAAGCACAGGACGTGGCGGCACATCCCGCTGGCCACCGCCATCATCGCCGTGATGACGGCGCCGCCGGGCCCGGGGATGTCGCCGCCGCCGTTGATCCACGTGGGGTGGATCCGCAGGGCCTCCTCGACCGCGGTGACCCCGCCCTCGCTCATGCCCATCCCGGCCGCGCCGGGGTACGTCGACAGCCCGTCGATGTCGTCGAGCTCCAACCCGGCGTCCTCGACCGCGGCCAGGCACGCGTCGACGGCGAGCGACAACGGGTCGCGCAGCAGCCGGCGGCCGATGTCGGACCGGCCGATGCCGGACAGCACGGCGCGGGACTCGAACCGCCCGTCGGACAGCGGCGCACGCGGCGCCGGCAGCGACGGCTCGGGCACCGGGTTGGGAAGCGTCCGGCCGGTCGGCTCGAACAGCGGCACGTGCACGTCGCCGTGCTGCTCGAACCGCACGGTCACCTCGGACCCGATGCCGACCGCGCCCGACTCCACGTCATCGGGCTCGACCCCGAGC
>JAEZAI010000264.1 GCA_023427825.1 Actinomycetes bacterium | reverse complement strand
CCGGCTCGGGCTCCGGCTCCGGCTGGGGCTCCGGTGCGGACTCCGGCTCGGGCTCGGCCTCGGCCTCGGCCGTCTCGTCCGCCGGCGCGTCGGGTGCCGCCGGCGCGGCGTCGGACGGCGCCAACGCCTCGGGCTCGGTCACGTCGGATGCGGCCGCCTCGGGCTCGGGCGCCGGGGTCACGTCGGTCGGCGCCGGCTCGGGTTCGGCGTCGAGCAGGGCCTCCCCGGGTGCGGGCTCGTCTCGATCCGCGGCCGGTCGCGGGCGCTTGGGGTCGTAGGCCGCCATCAGTGCTCCAGGGGTGCGGCCGCCGAGCCGACGGCTGCCGACAGGTCGATGCGGGGCTGCGGCAGGTCCGACACCGCCGGTGCGGAGCGCTCGCCGTCGAGCGCCCGGGCCAGCGCCGCGAACTGGTCGCCGGCCTCGGACGCGCCGTCGCGCCGGAGCAGGTGGATCGGCAGCGACTGCGCCGCCGCCTCGGTCACCGCGGCGCGCGTGGCGATCGGCGGATCGAGCAGCAGGTCGCCGTGCGTCTCCTGCAGCTGCTGGTACCAGTAGCCCGCGTCACGGGTGCGACCGAGGCGGTTGACGACGATGCCCGCCACCGCCGGTCGGCCGGCCTGACGTTCGGCGATCCGGCGGACGTTGCGGAGGATCTGCTCCACGCCGTCCAGGCTCCACGCCGCGGGCTCGGCGACGATCAGCACGCGGTCCGCCGCGAAGAGGGCGTTGACGGTGAGCAGCCCCAGCGACGGCGGGCAGTCGATGATCACGTCGTCGTAGCGGTCGGCGACGCCGGTCAGCGCCACCTCCAGCCGGTCCTGCGCACCGATCGGATCGGTGGCCAGCTGGTGCTCGCGCTGGGCCAGGCGGGGCGAGCTCGGCACGAGGTCGGGCGCGTGGCCCACCGCGGGGTCCCACGCGGACCGGCGCACCGCTGCGGCAGCGGAGCCCGGTTCGTCCTTCGCCAGGACCTCGTCGGAGGTGATCGTGGCGTCGAACACCCCCAGACCGGTGGTGGCGTTCGCCTGCGGATCCATGTCGACGACGAGCGCCCGTCGACCCCGCATCATGGACGCAGAGGCCAGGCCCAGGGCGACGGTCGTCTTGCCGACGCCACCCTTCTGATTGACCACGGCGAGGATCCCCATGGGGCAACGGTAGTCCGGCGGCGTGGCTAGACCGGCCCATCCGGCAGTGCCGGACGGCCCGGGCCCACCTCCGGGGCGGGCCGGGCCCGCCCGCCGGGGGTGCCCGCACCCTCGACGAGCGCCTGGTCCTGCGCCCCCAGCTGGTGCAGGAACCCGGCGAGGACGTCCCCCATGTCGGCGGGGGCCCGGTCGCCCAGACCTGCGGCCCGCAGCGCGGCTACCCCGCTCATGAAGGCGACCATGAGATAGGCGACACCGCCGGAGTCCTCGTCCATGGGCGAACCGGGGGCGACCGCCATGGTCCGGATGCTCTCGTCGAGCCGGTCGACGAGCTGGCAGAGCGAATCGCCGATGCGGACGCGCGCCTCTTCCTCACGGGTGCAGATCGCGAAGCCGTCGAGCATCAGCTGGTCGGTCGGCGAGGTCTCCAACGCCACGAAGGCGGCGATCGACTCGGCCACCTCCTGCGACGTCACCGCCCGCCAACGGCCCAGACCTTCGGACAGCAGGCGGAACATCCGGCTGTTCTCCACCGCGATCGCCTCGGCGAGCAGCTCGGCCCGGCTGTCGAAGTGGGTGTAGAGCGCGCCCGACGTGAAACCGGCTCGTCGGGCGATGTCCTGGACCCGGCTGCCCGTGTAGCCCTTCTCCCTGAACACCTCGGCGGCCGCCCGGACGAGCCGTTCGCGGGTGTCGCGGTCCGAGGAGGGGGTGGCGCGGAGGTCGACGACGGCCTCGCCCCCCAGCACCTCGTCGTCACCGACCGGTTCCGACAACGGGCCTCCCTCGCTCGCATCAATCGCCCGTGACCGAACGTACTACGGGGTCGTGGCGGCACCGCGGTACAGGTCGGGCTCCAGGTAGATGACGCGAGCCGCCGGGACCGCGTCGCGGATCCGGGCCTCGACCCGGTCGACGGCCGCGGCCAGCCCGGGAACGTCCAGGCCGCGGTCGAACTCCACCTTCGCGGCGACCAGGATCTCCTCGGGCCCGATGTGCTCGGTGCGGCAGTGGATGAGGCGGACGACGCCGTCGGTGGAGGTGATGGCGCCGGTGATCGCGTCGCGGTCGGTCCTGGAGGCCGACTCCCCGATCAGCAGGCTCTTCATCTCGATGCACAGGAACACCGCGATCACGCCGAGCAGCGAGCCGATGAGGATCGAGCCGATGCCGTCGTAGGTCGCGTCCCCGGTCACGACCGTGAGGGTCACGGCGCCGCGCGCGAGCACCAGGCCGACGAGCGCGCCGACGTCCTCGAGGATCACCACCGGGAACTCCGGCACCTTCGACGTGCGGAGGAACTGCCACCACGACGCATCGCCCTTGAGCGGCCGCGACTCTCGCACGGCCGTGCGGAAGGAGAAGGACTCCAGCACGATCGCGACGCAGAGGATCACGACCGCGACGACCGGGCTCTCCAGGTCCTCGGGGTGCTGGATCTTGTGGATGCCCTCGCAGATCGAGAAGACGGCGCCGAGCGCGAAGAGGACGACCGCCACGACGAAGGACCAGAAGTAGCGCTCGCGGCCGTAGCCGAACGGGTGCGCCTCGTCCGCGGTCTTCTCGGCCCGCTTCCCGCCGAGCAGCAGCAGGCCCTGGTTGCCGGTGTCGGCCACCGAGTGGATGCCTTCCGAGAGCATCGACGACGCGCCGGTGATCGCGAAGCCCGCGAACTTGGCGATCGCGATGCCCAGGTTCGCCAGGAACGCCGCGACGATCGCCTTCTTGCTGCCACCTGCTGACACCAGATCCGTCCCTTCCGCCCGCCGTCGCTCCGTCCTCGGCACGTACCCGGCGAGGCGCGGAGCCTACCGACCGGCTGCGAGCTCTTCGGGGTGGCCGTGTGGGGCGGGTGGCCGGTCCTCCCTGTCGACGGCACACACCGTGCGTGCCCGAGCTGCCCGAGGTCGAGACCATCCGCCGGCAGCTCGCGCCCCGCCTCACGGGTCGGACCGTGACCGAGGCCTGGGCCTTCTCGTCGGCCAAGTTCGACCAGGCGCCCGGTGCGACGGGTGCGACCGTCACCGACGTGCGCCGGCGCGGCAAGTACCTGCTCCTCGACCTCCGACCTGCGGTCGCGTCGACCGGTCCGTCCGAGCTGGTGGTGCACCTGGGCATGACCGGCCGGCTCGCCGTGGCCGGCGCCCGTGACGACGGTCCGCCGGCAGCAGCGCACCC
>JAEZAI010000105.1 GCA_023427825.1 Actinomycetes bacterium | reverse complement strand
GTCCGAGGTGCTCGGGGCGATCGGCTACGTGGTCGGCAAGCGCGGCGGGGCCCCCGACGGCTCGTCGGTCCGCTTCGAGCTGTCCGTGCCCGGGTCCTCCGACGCGTCACGGCACATCGACGTGGTGGTGGACGGTCGGGCGAGGGTGGTCGACGACCTCGACGGGGCGCCGACGGTCACGATCGCCATGGACCTCGGGACCTTCGTCCGGCTGGTCGGCGGGCGCCGGGACCCGCAGGAGCTGCTGGACGCCGGACGCGTCACCGTGGAGGGCGATCGGGAGCTGGGGGAGCGGATCGTCCGCAACCTCGCCTACATGATCTGAGACGCGGGCGCCGACGGCTCCGACCTGACAGCCGATGAGGACCGCCGATGACGCACGGCAGCGCCCGGGCCCGCGTCGACCGGATTTCGGGCCGGTGGTACCATTGCCCGTTCGTCAGGTCCGGGTCCGGACCGGCTGAGCCCCATCCTCCCCTCGACCCCGTGAGGAACCCCGCAGTGGCATTCGACGTCGGCGACCGCGTTGTCTACCCGCACCATGGTGCGGCCGTGATCAAGAAGCGCGAGAAGCGCAAGATCAACGGCACCACCACCGAGTACCTGGTGCTCGAGATGGCGCATGGCGAGCTGACGCTGTCCGTGCCGGTGGACAAGGCCGACGACGTGGGCATGCGCCCGCCGATCGGCAAGGAGGAGGTCAACGACCTCTTCGAGCTGCTCGGCAAGAAGGACGTGCGCGAGCCGGCCAACTGGAGCCGCCGCTTCAAGAACCACCAGGAGAAGCTGAAGTCGGGCGACGTGTACCAGGTCGCCGAGGTCGTGAGGAACCTGGCGCTGCGTGACCAGGCCAAGGGCCTGTCCGCCGGCGAGAAGTCCATGTTCGTCAAGGCCCGCAGCGTGCTCGTGTCGGAGCTCAGCTTCGCCCTCGACGTGAGCGAGGACGACGCGCTCGAGCAGGTCGAGCAGCAGCTCACCTGATCGCCCGGCGCCCGTTCTACCGCTGACCCGCCCCACGGCGACGCCCGCCTGCGCACGTTGGAACCGGCTCGCCAGGGCATGCGCATCCTCCAGGTCCTGGGGGACACCGACGAGGACGACGACGGCCGCGCCGCGCTCGACCTGCACCGCGCCCTGACCGACATCGGCGTCGAGGTCCGGACGCTGGCGCTGGCCCCCGGCCGGCAGGCCGGCCTGGCGTCCGAGGTGCCCACCATGAGCCCGTCGGCACGATCGCTCGCCGCGCACACCCAGCTGCGTCGCGAGCAGCGCTGGGCCGACGTCGTCCTGCTGCGCGGAGAGGCGCCCGCGTCGGCCGCCGGGTTGGCCCGCGTGCGCAACGCGCCACCGACCGTCCTGCAGCTCGGCGCGGACGCCGCTGCGTGGATCGACGGACCGGTGCCGTCGCGCGCCGCCCGGGCGCTCGGCCGCGTGGACGCGGTGGTCGTGACCTCCGTGGCGGACCTGGCCGTCGCCGATCGGTTGGGCCTGCGTCCCGACGAACTGACGGTCGTCCCGTACGGCGTCCCGATCGGCCCGGTGGTGAGCCCGGCCCGGCGCTCGGCGGCCCGCGCTGCGCTCGGACTCCCGGCCGCCGGGTTGGTGGCGCACCTCGTCGGCGGCGGGGCGCGGCTCGCCGCCGCCCGGACCGAGGCGGAGCGTCGGGGCGTGCTCGTCACCGAAATCGTCCCCGAGGACGACCGGCTGGTGCGCTTCGGCGACGTCGAGGAGCCGGACCGCCACGAGGTGGCCGTGGCCGCGGCCGACCTGGTGGTGCTGGCATCCACGGTCACGGCGGGGCCGCCCCCGACCGTGCTGCGGGCCGCCGCTGCCGGTCTGGCCGTGGTCGCCGAGGCGACGGGTGCGGTCGGCGACCTGCTGGACGCGACGACCGGCTGGATCGACCTCGAGCGCGCCCAGGCGGCGGGCGTCGACGAGGTGCACCGGCGTGGCGCCGCCGCGGCGGAGCGGGTGGCGGAGCGGTTCGCTGCGACGGCGGTCGCGGCCCGCTGGCACGACCTCCTCAGCCGGGTGGCCGACCGCTGACGGTCGGTCCGGGACCCCCGCTACCCTCGAAGCCCGTGTCACCTCGCCGTCGCTCCACGCGCCCGTCGCGCGCCCTCCGGCCGGTGGTCGCCGTGGTGTGCGCCGTGCTGGCCGTGTCGACGGTCGCATCGGGCTGCCTGCCGCAGGAGCGGGGAGCGGCACGCGAGGTGGAGGGCCCGGACGACGCGCCGAGCCGACCGCCGGTGTTCCCCGACACCGGTCCGGTGCCCCGTGAGCTGCTGATCGAGGGGCTGCTGTACGATTTCACGGCGAGCGAGTCCGACCTGGACCTGTGGGTGCCGCCCGCGGACCAGGCCACGTGTGCGGCCACCCGCGTCGTCGACACGCTCGGGCCACCTCGCCTGTCCGAGCTGGGCTACCGGCCGGGCACCAGCGGCGCCTCGCTGAACGACATCGACCTGACCGACGCCGAGCGCGACATCGTCGCCACCGCCTTCACCGGGTGCGTGGACATGCGCGAGGCGGTGGCCAGCCTCTTCATGGGCGACGGCGACATGGAGTCCAAGGAGGCCATCTGCCTGGCCGACGGCCTCCAGCAGCAGGACCTCCTGGACCCGTTCGCACGCGCGTGGGCGTTCGGTCAGACGGTGAACCCGTCGGCGGACGAGGGGGTGCTGGCGTCCGCGCTGATCTCGCTCGCGGGGGTCTGCCTGCCCAACGACGCGTTCACCTGGCCGGACCGCAACCTGCCCGGTGACGACGAGGTGCAGGGCACCGGGTCCGGGAGCGGCACGACGACCTCGACGGTGCCGGGGACCCAGGACGGGCTGCAGAGCCGGATCGGCTCCACCACCACGCCCTGAGCGACCATCATGTCCCTCCACATGCCTGCGATCGCCGTCCCCGCCGAAGTGTTCGCGTCCATCCCGAGCCCCGGGTTCCGGGACCTGGCGATCGGACCGCTGTCGTTCCGGATGTACGGGTTGATGATCGCCCTCGGCGTCCTGGCCGCGGTGTGGATCGCCCGCCGGCGCTACGCGTCGTACGGCGGCGACCCCGAGGACATCACGACGATCGCCCTCGTGGCCGTGCCCGCCGGCCTGATCGGCGCCCGCCTCTACCACGTGATCACCGACTTCTCGGACAAGTACTCCGACGGTCGGTGGTGGCCCGACGCCTTCATGATCTGGAAGGGCGGCCTGGGGATCCCCGGCGGCGTGCTGCTCGGCGTGGTCGCCGGCGTGCTGACCTGCCGCTACCTCAAGATCGACTGGCGCATCGCCGCCGACGCGGCCGCCCCGGCCATCCCCACCGCACAGGCGATCGGCCGGCTCGGCAACTGGTTCAACCAGGAGCTCTACGGCCGTCCCACCTCGCTGCCGTGGGGCCTGGAGATCGATCCCGAGTTCCGGCCCGCCAACGAGCTGACGTCGACCACGTTCCACCCGACGTTCCTCTACGAGCTGCTGTGGAACCTCAGCCTCGCCGGGTTCATCGTGTGGGCGAGCGGCAGGGTCGTGCTCAAGCGGGGCCGGTGGCTGGCGGTCTACGTGGTGGGCTACGGGCTCGGCCGCCTCTGGGTCGAGGCGCTGCGCGACGACTTCGCGACCAAGGTCCTGGGCGTGCGCGTGAACATCTGGACCTCGCTGCTCGCCATCGTCGGCGGGTCGTTGTGGCTGTTCTGGCGCGGCAACCCGGTCGACCACGCGGCCACCGAGCGGCTGCGCGCCGGTGCGACCATGGTCCAGATCGTCGGTGGTCAGGGCGTGCGCGGACCCGTGGCCGAACAGGCGGCGGCGGACGCTGCAGCGGCAGGAACGACCCTGGCCGACGACGTGGATCTCGACGCGGACGCGCCGGATGCCGAGGCGCCCGACGACGTGGATGCCGGTGCGACCGGGACGGCGCTCGACACCGACGGTGATCTCGACGCGGACGCTCCGGATGCCCGGCCGGCCGCCGGCCCGACCGGGGCCCCGCCGGCCGCGGGCGCGACGGGCACCGACGCCGCCGACGACGCGCCCGCCGACTGAGCGATCGCGCGAGCGCTCAGCCGAACTCGGCGCGGACCCGGTCGGAGAACGGCGGCCACATCGCGACCGCCCAGTCGCCGAACTCGCGGTCGGTCAGCACCACGCACGCCACGTCGACCTCGGGATCGACCCACAGGAACCCACCGGCGCCGCCGAAGTGCCCGTAGGCGGTCGGGGGCGCCGTGCCGCCGGTCCAGTGCGGCGACTTCGTGCCCCGCAGCTCGGGGCCCAGTCCCCACCAGCACGGTCGCTGCTGGCCCCAGCCCGGCAGGACCCCGTCCAGGTCCTCGAAGCACGGCCGCAGCGCGTCGTCGACCGTCGAGGGATGGAGCAGTTGCGGCGATCGCGTCTCCGCGGCGAAGCGGAGCAGGTCGGTCACGTCGGACCACAGGTCCTTGGCAGGGGAGCCCGCCAGCGACGTCGACGTCATGCCGAGCGGCTCGAGCACGCCCTCACGGAGGTAGTCGGCGAACACCATCCCCGTCGCGCTCGCCACGTGGTCGGCGATCGCGTCGTAGCCGGTGTTCGAGTAGATCCGCCGGGTGCCCGGCGTGGCCAGGACGGCCGGGGTGTCGAAGTCGAAGCCGCCCGCATGGCACAGCAGGTGGCGCAGCGTGCTCCCCGGCGGACCGGCCGGCGCCGACAGGTCGGTGGCGCCCTCCTCGACGGCCAGCAGCGTCGCCCATGCCGTGAGGAGCTTGGTGATCGACGCCACCC